>JBATYG010000691.1:0-4237 GCA_049673945.1 Occallatibacter sp. | reverse complement strand
TGTCAAAGGCGACCGCGGAGAGTACATCCTGAAAGCGAAGAAGGGCCGGCTTCAGGATGCCAAGGGTCTCATCGAGTGGAGAGGGAAGCCAGCGACAATTGAAGAAATGAATGAAGCAATCGCGAGGGGCTGGGCCGGCGAACTGCGCTCCGATGACTAACTCGAGACGATGACAGGTATCGATACGAACATCCTGGCGCGGTTTTTCACGCAGGACGATCCGGCGCAAAGCGGACGCGTGGATGAATTTCTGCAATCTCTGACACTGGATGAGCCCGGATTCGTTTCCCTGGTGGTATTGGCTGAACTCGTCTGGGTCCTTCGCGGCTACTATGGCGCCACCAAGGCTCAGATCATCGAGAGTGTGAAGAGCCTGCTCACCACACCTGAAATTGTGGTGGAAGCGGAGACCGCAGTTGTGCAGGCTCTCGCGCGCTACACAAGTAACACGGCCGATTTTGCCGATTGCATGATCGAGAGATGCGGTCACATTGCTGGCTGTAGCTAAACCGTCACATTTGACGCAAAAGCCGCAAAACGAGCGGGAATGAAGCTTCTGTAGATGCGAGCATGGAACCGCCCGGCGTGGCGATTCGTATCCCCTCCAGCGCTTCGAACCGGAAGCGCCATTCGCGCGCGGGGAGAGTCGAACCAGTATGCAGACGTTTGCCGACACACTCGGCCAGGTCTTCCGCGCGATTGCGGCCAACAAGCTGCGCAGTTTTCTGACCATGTTCGGAATCGCCTGGGGCGTGGGATCGCTGCTGGTTCTGGTGGGCCTTGGTGAGGGCTTTCGCTCTGGGCAGCGGCGCAATCTTTCAAAGCTCGGCAATGATCTGGTGATGATGTGGGATGGCACGATTCCAGCGGTAGCCAACCAGCACACCGGGATGCGGCCCTATCAGCTCACGATGAGCGATGCCGAGGCGATGAAGCATCTACCGGAACTGCGCGCCGTCACGGTGGAGCTCTCACGCTCTGATCTTTATGAAGTGAGCCAGTGGAGCAATACATCGAGCAAGGTCATGGGCGTGATGCCCAACTACGCCGAGGTCCGATTTATCCCGATGGCGACGGGGCGGTTTATTGACGCGGCCGACGTGGCCGCGCGTCGCAAGGTCGTGGTGCTGGGCCTCAAGGCGTCGAGCATCCTCTTCAATGGGCGGCCGATGCTGGGCGAATCGATCACTATCAATGGCACGGCGTTTACCGTGGTGGGCTCGGTAGGCAAGATTGCGCGCGGAAATAACGACTTCGACGACCGCAAGGTTTACCTGCCGATCAGCACCATGCAGGAGCTGTTTCCGCTGCTGGGGGAAAACATTCCCCAGGACGCGCTGACGTCGATCCAGTATCAGCCGACGAAGCGGGGCGATGCGACGGCGGCGGTGGCCGCGGTTCACCGGTTGATCGCAGAGCGGCACGGCTTCGATCCTTCGATGGAAGACGCGTTTCAAGAGTGGGACACGATTGATGAGATGAAAATGGTGGGCGCAATCTTTACCGCGATGGATGTCTTTCTCGGTGGCGTGGGCATCGTGACCCTGGGCCTGGGAGCGGTAGGCATCGTGAATATCATGCTGGTCTCTGTCAGCGAACGTACGCACGAGATCGGCCTGCTGAAGGCGCTGGGCGCAACCAAGCGCAGTATCCTCGCGCAGTTTTTCTGGGAGGGTCTGCTGCTGACGGGCATCAGCGGCGTGATCGGCGTTGTGCTTTCGGGCGGATTCATGGGCCTGTTGCAGTATGCACTGACAGACAAGATGCCGGGCTTCGATCCACCGCGGCTGGTGCCGTGGTCGGCCGCTCTGGCGCTGGGCTCGCTCGCGCTGGCAGGCGTGGCCGCGGGACTGTACCCGGCGAACAAGGCGGCACAGCTCGACCCCGTGGAAGCACTACGGCGGGAAGGCTAGAGGCAAAGGACCGATCGATGCTGAGAGATATCTGGAGCCAGGCGTGGGAGGCGATGGTCTACAACCGCCGCCGCACCGCGATCACCATGATCGGCATGGCGTGGGGCATTGCCACGGTGGTGCTGCTGCTGGCCTATGGCGCCGGATTCAGCCGTGCGGTGCAGGCGATCTTTGCGCAGTGGGGAACCAACGTGATCGGCGTCTTCCCGGGACGCACCAGCGAGCAGGCGGGCGGCGAAAAATCGGGCGCGCAGGTGCGGTTTACCGAAGACGACTACGATCGGCTGGCCAACTCCATCCAGGGCATTGAGCGCATTTCTCCCCAGGTGCAGAAGGATGTGCCGGTGCAGAACGATCTGCACACCTACACGTGGACGGTGAATGGCGTGCGGCCGGTCTTCCAGGATATCTGGAAGCTCAGCGTCGACCAGGGCAGATTTTTCAATGGCCTGGAAGATAGCCAGCGCGCGCACGTGTGCGTGATCGGCTCGGAGGCGAAGACGAAGCTGTTTTCCGGTGGCTGGGCGGTGGGAGAAACGATCCGGCTGAATGGTGTCCTCTTCACGATCGTGGGCGTGCTTACCCCCAAAATGCAGGAGGGCGAGCAGAACGACCGTAATCGCCAGATCTACGTCCCCTTCAACACCATGAGCGACATCAAGGATACGAAGTATCTCGATGGAATCTGGTTCAGCTATCAGGGCGACGCGCAACAGGTTGAGAAGAACATGCGTGAGACGCTGGCCGTGGCGCACCACTTCAGGCCGACGGACCACAACGCAATTTACGTGGCGAACCTGATGACAGAGCTCGAGCAGTTCAACATTCTGGCGATTGCGCTGCAGGTGCTGCTCTCATTTGTGGGAGCGCTTACGCTCGGCATCGCGGGCATTGGACTGATGAACATCATGCTGGTTGCGGTGCAGCAGCGCACGCGCGAGATCGGCGTGGAGAAGGCTCTCGGAGCACGCAAGCGGCATATCCTCATGCAGTTTCTTGCCGAGGCCTTTGTCATCACGACGGTGGGCGGCCTCGCAGGCATCGTGCTGGCGTACCTGGTCTCAATGATGGTGGGGCGCATCACCTTTTACAGCGCAATTGCGCTGCATGCTGAGGACGCCGATATCTACCTGAAAATCTCGCCTGCCTCGATCATCGTGGCGACGATCATCCTGGCCGTCACCGGCCTCGTCAGCGGCATGATACCCGCAATTCGCGCCGCGAACCTCGATCCCATTGAAGCCCTGCGTTACGAATAGCCCTCAGGCGAGCTTGTAGGGCTCGCGATAGGGTCGCGTCAGCAATGCGCCGGCGGCGGAATCATTCACAATAACTTCCTGCGCCGGGTCCCAGTGAATCTTGCGTCCTTCGAGCATGGAGATAAGCCCAAGATGCCCGGGGATCGTGGAGTGATGCCCGGTCTCCACAGGCGTGATGGTTTCCTTGCGCGAGCGCACGCAATCGAGAAAGTTGCGGCGGTGCTCGGCTGACTCGTAAAGTTTCACCTTGCGCAGGTCTTCAGGCAGGTTGTCGCCCTTGGCCCACTCGGGATTCGAGGAATCGAAGCCGCTGCGATCGACCCACACCCATCCGTCCGTGCCGATCCATTTGGTGCCCATTTGAATTGCCGGAGATCCGCCCGCGATGGTCATCGTCACGTCATTGGGGTAGCCCGTGACTTCTTTGCGATAGCTGCACTCGATCGTGTACTTTGTTGCCGTGTTCCAGACGGCGTCACTGGCCGGGAACTCGCCGAAACCTTCGACTTCAGATGGGCCGGTGCGGTCGAAGCCAAGGCCCCAGTGCGCGATATCGCCGTGGTGGCCAATCCAGTCAAGAAGCTGGCCGCCGCCGGTGTTGTAATTCCAGCGCCAGTTCTGGTAGACGCGCACGTCGATGTAGGGCTGCATCTTCGATGGGCCAATCCACGTTTCGTAGTCGAGCGTTGCCGGTGGTTCGGTGACGGCAAGATCCCAGGCGGGTGTTCCTGGCACGATCGTGGCCGGGTCAGTGATCTTGTTGGGCAGGGACGAGAGCCGCTTGAGAAAGCCGGGGACCGTGCCGGGAAAGTCGTGATGGCCGCCGGGCAGTCCGACTTCAACATGCGTCACGTTGCCTATCAGGCCGCTGCGGACGATCTCCGCCGCTTTGTGGAAGGGTGCGACGGAGCGCTGCCAGGAGCCTGTCTGCCAGATAATGTTGTTCTGCTGCACTGCCTTCACAATGGCTTGCTGCTCGGCGATGGTGCGGGCCAGCGGCTTTTCGCCGTAGATATCTTTTTTGCGACCCGCAGCCGTGGTGGCGACGATGGCGTGCCAGTGATC
>JBATYG010000690.1:0-2937 GCA_049673945.1 Occallatibacter sp. | reverse complement strand
TGGTGGCGTACCTGG
Source organism: Occallatibacter sp. (assembly GCA_049673945.1). Classification (GTDB taxonomy): domain Bacteria; phylum Acidobacteriota; class Terriglobia; order Terriglobales; family Acidobacteriaceae; genus Telmatobacter. Next base: position 2,922 of record JBATYG010000690.1, on the reverse strand, counting down.
CGTTATCTTGACCTCGACATCCAGACCGCCGACGAGCCGCTGCAGCTTGACTCGCTGAAGGCCTGGTTTACGGCCTACCCCTTTGAAGAGCGCGCCACGTTCAACTCCGGCGACTCCGACCTCGACAAAATATGGCAAATCAGTTGGCGTACAGCGCGGCTCGATGCCCATGAAACCTACATGGACACGCCCTACTACGAGCAGCTCCAGTACATCGGCGATACCCGCATCCAGGCTCTTATCTCCTACGCTGTGGCCGGCGATGACCGCCTCAGTCGCCAGGCGCTCGAAGCCTTCGACGCCTCCCGCTTCCCCGATGGCATCACGCGCAGCCGCTACCCCAGTTCTCTGCCGCAGACCATCCCCACCTTCTCGCTCATCTACGTTGGCATGGTGCGCGATTACTGGATGTATCGCGGCGACCGCAGCTTTGTTCGTTCGCTGCTGCCGGGGACGCGGTCCGTGCTTGAGTGGTTCGGCGGCCACCAGCAGGCAGACGGCCTGCTTAACAAGCTTCCCTGGTGGAGCTTTATTGACTGGGTTTCCTCCGGCGAAACACCCACCTATGATGCACACGGCGAGTCCTGCATCACCACCCTCCAGTATCTCGGCGCACTCGAAGACGGCGTTGATCTGGAGCACAGCCTCGGCGATCCGGTGCTCGCCGCCCGCTATCAGGCGCGCGCGCAGCGTGTGCGTTCCGGCCTCTATAGCAAGTGCTGGAGCGCCGAGCGCGGCCTCATCGCGGACAACCCTGACAAGAAGATCTTCAGCCAGCAGGCGAACATTCTGGCCGTGCTCTACGACGTGGTTCCCAAAGCCGGTCAGCAGGCAGTCCTCAATAGGATCCTGGCCATCGAGCCGGGCACAACCCCCAACGGCATCCTCGGCGCCTCTTACTATTTCCGCTTCTACCTGGCCCGAGCTTTGGATCATGCCGGCATGGCCGACGACTACCTGCAGTCTCTCGATCCATGGCGTAAGCTCCTCCCCCTGCATTTCAGCACCTGGCCTGAGACGCCCGGCAACACACGCTCCGATTCGCACGCATGGTCGGCGCACCCGATCTACGACCTGCTCACCCTCGTCGCGGGAATCGAGCCCGCCGCTCCCGGCTTTGCCGCCGTGCGCGTCGCTCCACATCTCGGCAATCTCACCTCGATCGCCGCCAGTTATCCCCATCCGGCAGGTATCATCAAGGTCGATTACCACCGCACCGGGAAATCACTGGACGCAACCGTCGCTTTGCCGGGAAGCCTCTCCGGTACGTTCGTCTACCATGGCAAATCCTGGCCATTGAAGCCTGGAACCAACCATATTCAGGCACCCTAGGGCCTATCGACCGGCAGGGGATACCCGGCCGCCGTGCGCGGGGAATCAGCGGGCGGCAGGCCGGGAGCCCGATGTCTCTAATCCCTTGAGCAAATCGATCTATTTGCCCCGGCAACGCCGTTCCCCGAAGCATTGGAAACGTGTTACAACTCCAAACATGGCAAAGGGCAAGGGTTCGACTCCCCCAGGTCACGTCAACCTTCGAATGCTGGCCGAGCATCTGGAACTTTCGCAGACCACGGTATCGCTGGTCCTCAATAACTCCCCATCTGCGAAGTCCATTCCGCTTGAAACCCGCGCACGCGTCATTGAGGCCGCCGAACGGCTCAACTACCGGCCCAACTACTTTGCCCGCTCACTCCGGCAAAGCCGTTCCATGAGCGTTGGCGTTCTCGCCCCCGACCTGAGCGAAGGCTATTTCACCCGCGTCATGAGCGGAGTCGTAGAAGAGCTCACCAGCGCCCACTACTTCTACTTCACCGCCTGCCATGACTGGAAGCGTGAGCTCATCGAGCAGTATCCTCGGATGCTTGTGGAGCGCTCGGTCGACGGCTTTCTCCTGCTCAACACGCCGGCCGACCATATCGATGTCCCGGTGCCCGTGGTGGCAATCTCAGCGCACAGCGCGCTGCCCAACGTAACCAACATTGTGCTCGATCACCATAGCGCGGTTGCGCAGGCATTGAAGCATTTGTGCGCACTCGGTCACCGCAACATTGCATTCATGCGCGGTCCAAAAGCAATTCCCGATTCCGATTTTCGCTGGGAAAGCATCCGGCAAGTTGCCGCGGAGATGGACCTTCACATTGACTCCGCCCATGTGACCCGCATTGACACGTCGGGCTGGTCGATGACGACTGGCTACCATCCAATGGCGCCCGAAATCGGCTATAAACCCATGCAGGCACTGCTCGAGAGGTCACGCGCCTTCACCGCGATCTTCTGCTTCAATGACATCGCCGCAATCGGCGCCATCCGCGCGCTCAAAGACGCAGGCCTCTCGGTCCCAGGCGATGTATCGGTGGTAGGCTTCGACGATATCCTCTCCGCCGCCTATTACTCTCCTTCGCTGACCACCGTGCGCCAGCCCCTCTTCGAGATGGGCAGACGCGGAGCGAAAATCCTGCTGGAGCGGATCGCAGACCGGGAGAAGGAGTACCCCTCGGAGATCGTCGTTGCGCCGGAATTCGCAGCCCGCGAATCGACGGGGCCCGCCAAAAGCACCATCTGACCCCGCTCAGGAGCAGTACGACTCGAGCCAGCGGCTGATGTAGACCTGCGCGTGGCTTTCGCCGCAGTAGTGGCGCGCCTTGGGCGCGTCGGCCGCTTCACTGGTCCACTTGAAGACTGTCAGCTGCGTATCGCTGCAATGGATCACGATCCACCGGAAGGGCCTTTCACTTTCGGTGCCGCAGATTTCACATCGATAGATCTTGTCGATCACCGAACGACCTCCAGATTTTTCCAGGCATTCTTCTCTTTTTCGCTATTCAAGCATCTGCAGATTTAGTGGCTGCTCCAGCAGGCATTCCATCGCGCTAATGCTCGTCAAAGCCCTCTTGAGCGCCGATGACTTGCAGGGCTCAACCG
>JBATYG010000689.1:0-3562 GCA_049673945.1 Occallatibacter sp. | reverse complement strand
ATGTGCCTTACACGTTTGCCGAGGGGACTTGGGAGACACGGCGGGACGAAGTGCGCGATCTTGCGCTGAAGTCGCTGGGGCGGTTCTGCTCGAATATGGACCGCGCGGTGATCGATGCGCAGGTGCTTGGGCCGCCGGATATCGAGAAAAAAGTGGGGCTGACAGGCGGACATATCTTCCAGGGCGAGTGCCTCCCAGCCTACATGTGGTCGAATCGACTGACGCCGCGGACGCCGATGCAGGGCGTTTATTTGTGCGGGGCGTGCACGCATCCGGGCGGCAGCGTGATTGGCATCAACGGGCGGAATGCGGCTATGGCGGTGCTGAAAGATCTGGGGAAGAAATAGCGTTGCCGCGCGCACGGCGCTCTGGTATTCTCCGCGCTAAATGAACCAGACCCCAGCGCTCAAGCGAGGCATTCGGTTTCGCGACCTCGTGCTGTTTTACGTGGTCAGCGGATTGAGCGTTCGCTGGACCGCGAGTGCAGCCGCGGCGGGGCCGAGCATCCTGGTGATCTGGTTTGCCGCGCTCCTGTGCTTCTTTGTGCCGCTGGCGGCGAGCGTGATGGAGCTCTCTTCGCGGCTACCGGATGAGGGCGGCCTTTACGTGTGGACGCGCGAAGCCTTCGGTGATTTCCCGGGATTTATTGCTGCGTGGACTTATTGGATGAGCAATCTGCCCTACTTCCCGGGCGTGCTCTATTTTGGGGCGGCGTCGATATTGTTCGCCTTTGGCGCGCGGGCACAGGCGCTCACGGGCAATTCGCTCTACTACGTCGCGTTCGCGCTGGGCTGGCTGGCGATTATCACGCTCTTGAATATCCGCGGCGTGGATGCGGGCAAATGGCTGAACAATGTGGCGTCGCTGGGAGCGATGGTTCCGATTACGGTTCTGATCGGGCTTGCTATCGTGGCCTGCACTCGCTTTGGACCGTATCAGCGCTACCCGCTGAGCGCGTTCATGCCGCACTGGACCTTCGATAACGCCGTCTTCTGGTCGAGTGTCTTTTTTGCATTTGGCGGAGTGGAGGCGGGCTCGGCGATGGGCGGCGAGATTGAGAATCCGCGGCGCATCATTCCGCTGGCGATTCTGATCGGCGGGAGCATTCTGGCGCTTGGCTATATCGGAGGCACGACAGCGTTGCTGGCTGCCCTGCCAAGCAGCGCGGTGGGGGGACCCGATGGATTCATGAATGGCATTCGCGCACTCTGCGAGCACCTCAATCTTGGATGGGTGCTTGTGCCAATGGCGCTGCTGGTGGGATTGAACGCGGTGGGCGGCGCGGCAGCGTTTTTATCATCAACGTCGCGGCTGCCATTTGTTGCCGGCATCGATCACTACCTGCCGCCTGCCTTCGGAAAGATTCACCCGCGCTACCGAACACCGTGGGTTGCGATTGCGGTGTATGGCCTGGCGGGCATGGTGGTGACGCTGCTTGGTCAGGCAGGGACCACCGTGCGCGGCGCGTATGACGTGCTGGTGAGCATGGCTGTTATCGCGTACTTTGTTCCATACGTCTTTCTCTTCGCGGCGATGATCAAGCTGCAGGGCCGGCCCGCTGGGCCTGAAGTACGGCGGGTGCCGGGTGGCCGGCGGGGAGCGATCGCGCTCGCCTCAGTGGGCCTGGTGAGCACGCTGCTCACGATTGTTCTCTCGACGATTCCAACGGGCGAAGAGACGAACAAGACGCTTGCGGTGGTGAAGGTGGTGGGCGGGACAGCGGTGCTCATCGGGGCCGGCGTGCTGGTTTTTGTTGCCGAGAAGCGCAGAGCGACGCGAAGGCGCGTGGCCGAGCTAAGCTAACTGCGCCAGGTCCACTTCGGCGCCGCCGATAAAGACGCGAGGCCGAAAGGGCGCAGCGACAAAGTAGGCAAGCTCGCGATAATCGTCAAACTCATGAATCACGAAGTCGGCCTGCTTGCCGGGCTCGAGCGAGCCCACGCCAGAACCGAGATCGAGCGCGTATGCGGCGTTGATGGTGGCCGCGGTTAACGCCTCGGCCGGCGAGAGGCCCATCTGCAGGCATGCCAGCGACAGGATGAAGGGCATGGAGGCGATTGGAGAGGAGCCGGGATTGAAGTCCGTGGCGAGGACAATGCCGAGGCCGAGCTCGACCATTTTGCGCGCAGGGGGATAACTGGTGCTGCGAATGGCAAAGACCGAGCCGGGGAGCAGAACGGGCTGGACGTGGGCGACGCGCAGCTTGTGTAGCGAGTCCTCGGTGACTGCTTCGAGATGATCCGCAGTCGCGGCGCCAAGCTCGGCGGCAACATCGGCGCCGGTGCCGGGACGAAACTGCTCGGCGTGCAGGCGCAGGCGCATGCCGTGACGGCGCGCGGCGGTGAGCACGATCTGCGTCTCCTCCACCGTGAAGGCGTGGTCGTCGCAGAAGACATCGCAGGCCCCGGCGAGATGACCCGAGGCGACTTCAGGGATGAGCTCTTCGGCAATCCAGTGAACGTATTCGCCGCGGCGCTGAGCGAACTCCGGAGGCACGGTGTGGGCGGCGAGCAAAGTGGGGATGAGACGGGCAGGGCCCTCGTCATTGAGCTGGCGGATAACCTCGAGCATGCGCAGCTCGGTTGCGCGATCGAGGCCATAGCCGGATTTCGCTTCAATGGTGGTGGTGCCTGAGCGCAGCATCCAGTCGCGATGGCGGCGGGCAGCAGCGAGCAATTCGTCGAGCGGAGCGGCGCGAGTGAGGGCGACGGTGCGTAGAATGCCGCCGCCGGAAGCTGCGATATCCTGATAGGTTTCGCCCGCGATGCGGCGCTCGAACTCCGCGGCGCGATTGCCGGCAAAGACCAGGTGAGTATGGGCATCGACGAAGCCGGGCGTGACGCAGCGGCCGCCGGCGTCAATGACAATCGACGATTGCGAGATGGACCCGGCGAGGTCGGTGTAGGCTCTAGTGGCGGTGACGCGGCCATTCTCAACCAGCATTGCGGCATCGCGGATGAGGCGGAGTTGCTTGAGCTCCGCGCCGATGCGGGGGCGCGCGGGTCCGGCCATGGTGACGAGTTGCCCTATGTTGACGACTGCGATCGTGCCGGTCATCTTCTTACCTTTTCGCTACTCTTTCGCCATGGGGATGTGGATGCCGCGTTCGCGGGCAGTTGCACGCGCGAGATCGTAGCCTGCATCTGCGTGACGGGCCACACCGATGCCGGGGTCGTTGTTGAGAACGCGCGCGATGCGATAGGCGGCGTTCGCCGAGCCGTCCGCGACGGTGACCTGGCCCGCATGCAGCGAGTATCCCATGCCGACTCCGCCGCCGTGATGGAAGCTGACCCAGGTGGCGCCGGATGCGGTGTTGAGCAGCGCGTTGAGGATGGGCCAGTCGGCGATGGCGTCGGAGCCATCGAGCATCTTCTCGGTTTCGCGGTAGGGGCTAGCGACGGAGCCGGTGTCGAGATGATCGCGGCCGATGGCAACGGGCGCGGATAGCTCGCCCTTACGCACCAGTTCGTTCATCGCCTCGCCCATGCGGGCACGCTCGCCGTAACCGAGCCAGCAGATGCGCGCAGGAAGGCCCTGGAAGGCGAAGCGGCCGCGCACGAGG
>JBATYG010000688.1:0-4509 GCA_049673945.1 Occallatibacter sp. | reverse complement strand
AGCTACGAGAGCTACAAGCTGCCGAACGGCCTCACCGTGCTTACGCATGAGGATCACCGGCTGCCCCTGGTTGCCGTCGACCTGTGGTATCACGTCGGACCCCTCAACGAGCGCCCGGGCCGCACCGGTTTTGCGCACCTCTTTGAGCACATGATGTTCGAGGGCTCGGAGCACGTCGGCGAAAAGGCTCACATCCGCGATGTGCAATCCGCCGGCGCAACCGACGTGAACGGCACCACCTCCTTCGATCGGACCAACTACTTCGAGACCATGCCAAGCAACCAGCTCGAGCTGGCGCTTTGGCTTGAGAGCGACCGCATGGGCTTTCTAATGGAAGGTCTCGACCGCGAGAAGCTCACCAATCAGCGCGACGTCGTGCGCAATGAACGCCGCCAGGGCGAGGGCCGGCCCTACTACGTTGCCGATGAAGAGGTTTTCCACCTTCTCTTTCCCAAGGGGCATCCCTACTATGGCGCCGTGATCGGCAGCCACGCCGATATCGAGTCGGCGCGCATCGCCGATGTCCGCGACTTTCACCAGGAGTTCTACACACCCAATAACGCCTCGATCGCGATCGCGGGCGACTTCGACGCGAAAAAGCTGCGCGATCTGCTTGAGAAGTACTTTGGCCCGATCCCGCGCGGCCCTGAGGTTGCGCCGGTCACCGCAGTTACGCCGGCCATCACCTCACAGCGCCGCGCCACGGTGACGGACACAGTACAACTGCCGCAGTTGCAGGTGGCCTGGCTCACGCCGCCCGCATACACGCCCGCATCCTACAGCGCTCATTCGGCCCTTTTCGCGTTGGGCGAAGCCAAGGTGAGCCGTCTCGATGAGGCTCTGGTGTACAAGACCCAGATTGCCCAGAGCGTGATCTGCTCCGAAGAGCCCCTGAAGCTGACCGGCGTCGCTTCCTGCGAGATTATCGCCAAGCCCGGCGTGAAGCTCGAGGACCTTGAGGCGGCCTTTTGGAAGGAAGTGACTCGTCTGCAGGACGAGGGACCGACCACCGATGAAGTGGAAGCGTCGAAGGCCATGACCCTCACCGCAAAGATCAACGGCCTGCAACGCCTTGGGGGATTCGGCGGCATCGCCGACACGCTCAACCAGTACAACCAGTACACCAACGATCCGGGATTTCTGCCCAAAGACGTCGCCATGACCGAAGCGGTGACGGTGGCGAGCGCCAAGGCGGCTGCGGCAAAGTATCTCACCAAAGACTCCGCGGTCGTTGTGTACTGCGTTCCCGGCGAGAAGGTTCTTGACGACGTGCCGCGCAGCCCGGCCGTTACTGACGCAAACGTGAAGATCACCAATCCCTACACGCCGCAATTCGAGGCGTCGCAGGAGTGGCGCAAGAACAAGCCTGCCCCCGGTCCCGCGCCGGTGCTGCACCTTCCGGTGCCCACCGAATTCAAGCTCGAGAACGGCCTGACGGTGCTGCTTGCCGAAGACCATGCGCTGCCGATTCTCACGGCAGAGCTGGTGACGCGCGCGGGCAGCGAGAACAACACGCCGGACAAGAGCGGACTCGCCACGCTGACGGGCTCCATCATGACCGACGCCACTGAATCGCGCAGTCTCGAGAAGCTGGCCGGCGACCAGGAAAAAATCGGCACCAGCGTGACGGCGACAACCGGTATGGATTCGAACGCGCTTTACATGAACGTGCTCACCACGCACGCTGACGCCGGCATGGGCCTGCTCGCCGATATCGCCCAGCATCCCGCCTTCAACGCGGAAGACGTCGAGCGCGATCGCAAGCGGCGACTCATCCAGATCGCCCAGGAAACCGACAACGTAAGCAGCATGGCCCTGCGCGTGGGGCCGAAGCTTGTCTTCGGCGACCAGCCCTACGGGCTCGCCGGCAGCGGCACAACGGAGAGCATTACTTCTCTCACTCCAGCCGACATCGTGAACTTCTACAAGAGTCACTACGGCCCGCAGGATTCGGTGCTCGTGATCGCCGGCGATGTGACTCGCGCGGAAGCGGAAAAACTGGCGCGCCAGTACTTCGGCAAGTGGTCTGCCGAGACGGCCGGCGCTCCAGCGATTCCACCAGCCCCGGCTCCGCAGCCCACGCACGTGGTGATCGTGGACAAGCCCGGCGCTCCGCAGACGGCTCTCTATGCCTTCGGCCTCGGTGTGGCGCAGAACTCGCCCGACTCGCAGGCTCTCGACGTGATGAACTACACTCTCGGCGGCAGCTTCGGCAGCCGCATCAACATGAACCTGCGCGAAGTGCATGGCTACACCTATGGCGCGCGCACAGGCTTCACCCAGTACCGCGAGGGCGGCGAGTTTTATTCAGGCGCCCTCGTGCGCACGGATGTGACGGCGCCTGCAGCCAAGGAAATGATGGCCGAGATTCGCAACTTCCCCGCCAAGCCGTCGACGGCCGATGAGCTTGACGCTGCAAAGGAAGCGCTGGTTCGCTCACTGCCCGGCAAGTTTGAAACCACCACAGCCATTGCCGGCGCCATCAACTCGATCTACATCTACAACCGCCCACTCGACTACTACGCGAAGCTGCCGGAGAAGTACCAGGCCGTTTCAGAGCAGGAGATTGCGCGGGTGGCGAAGGAACACCTCAATCCCGATCAGCTCGTCATCGTGACCGCTGGCGATCGCTCCAAAATCGAGCCGGCCCTTAAGGATGCGGACCTTGGCCCGGTGGAAGTGCGCGACATCACGGGCAAGGCGGTGACGGAGCAGAAATAGCGGCATCGCAAATTCACCTACCTGGCGCAGCCTCACAACAAGCTGCGCCTTTTTTTTGTGCATCTAACCCTCAAGATGCGCACGCAATGTGCGACCTGAATCGCGTGCATTGGAGCCTCTCTTTTCGTGACCTTTCACGACTCAAGGGGTTGCCTCCTGCAATGCCTGCCCTGGCACTTGATCCTGCACAAGCAAACCGGTCACGAAGAGGCAACCACTTCTCGACCGCCATTGTCCAAATTCACCAAAAGCTTACGCCCGCACATAGGGCCGTCCATCGGAGGACATATCGCATGAATACCAGCTTTCCGGGCCTCACCGTGCCCCAAGTCATTGAGATAGCGCTCGCCGCTACCATGATCGTGATGGGTGTGGTGATTCTGATTCATAAGATTCGCAGGTCGCGACTGCGCAGGAGGTTCGGCGAGAAGGAGTATGAGCGCGCAGTCGCCGAGCGCGCCGGCAGGATGCGCGCCGAGGCGCAAGGTGAGGAACAATCCGTGAAGACCCTCCACCTGCGCACCCTCTCCGCGGGGGAATGCCACCGCTTCGAGCGTGCGTGGGACACAGTAGAAGCACACTTTGCCAATCGTCCCGCACGCGCAATCGCCGAAGCGGATCAACTGCTTAACGACGTGATGGCAAGGCGGGGCTATCCCGTCGCCGACTTCGAGAGGCAAGCTCCAGAGATCTCCGATCATCCCGTTGTGACGCGGCATTATCCGCTCGCGCACGCCATCGCCGTCCGCTATCGGAACGGCCAGACCACCACCATGGACGATCTGCGGCGTGCCATGATCCACTACCGCACTCTCTTCGAAGATCTTGTGGGGGGGCAGGTGTCGGCATTCGCGGCGCAGTTTGACTACATTCCGAGGCCGACCTTCAGGGCCTGACCCGCAGAGAGAGCGGAAGAAAACGCTATGATTAGGTCAGCGCAGGATCCACGATGTCTGACCCAACCATATTCATTTCAGCCGGCGAAGCCAGCGGCGAACATTACGGGGCTCTGCTGATCGCCGCCTTGCAGCGCCGCCTCGGGCAGGCGGGTCGCCGGGCCGGCTTCTTCGGTATGGGCGGCGTGCGCATGAAGGCGGCCGACCTCGAATGTGTTGTTCGCGCTGAGGATATGGCGGTTATGGGGATCACCGAGGTCGTCCGCCATCTGCCGCGCATCTATGGAGGATATCGGCGGCTGAAGCGCTCCATTCTCGACCGCCGCCCCGATGTTGCGGTGCTGATTGATTTTCCCGATATCCACTTCAAGCTCGCGAAAGAGCTCCACCAGCTCGGCGTGCCCGTCATCTTCTTCGTAAGTCCGCAGCTCTGGGCCTGGAAGAAACATCGTCTCAAACTTGTGCAGGAATACATCGACAGGATGCTTGTGATCTTTCCCTTCGAGGAAGCGTTTTATCGCGAGAACGGCGTGAAGGCCGAATTCGTCGGCCACCCGCTTGCGGAGCTGCCCATGCCGGCGATCTCGCGCGAGCAATTTGCTGCATCCGCCGGCATGAATCCCTCCCGTACGTGGATCGCTCTGCTGCCCGGCAGCCGCCCCCGCGAAATTCGCGACAATCTGCCCGGCATGCTCGCCGGTGCGCGCGTGCTCAGCAAGCAGCGCAATTTCGATTTCATCCTGCCACTGGCGCCTACGCTCGACAGCGATCAGGCGAGCGCAGTTGAAGACCTGGTTCAAAAGAAAGCCGCGGGCCTTTCGATTCACTTCTGCAAGGACGCGCGGGCAGCGCTCTTTCATGCGCGGGCATCGGTTGTGGCCAGCGGCACGGC
>JBATYG010000687.1:0-1551 GCA_049673945.1 Occallatibacter sp. | reverse complement strand
CGTATGATCAGATGCAGTACAAGCAGGCGCCCATGGCTCATCACGGCTTCCACATCATGACCAAGCCCATCGGGCCGATTTGCAATCTGGATTGCAAATACTGCTTCTATCTCGAGAAGGACAATCTCTACCCGGAGACGCGGCAGTGGGCGATGCCCCGCGAGACGCTCGAGAGCTACGTTCGGCAGTACATTGCGGCGCAGCCGCAGCAGGAGATTCATTTCGCGTGGCAGGGCGGCGAGCCCACGCTGCTTGGCGTCGATTTTTTTCGGACGGTTGTTGACCTGCAGCGGCAATACGCTGACGGCAAGACGATTCACAATGCATTGCAGACAAACGCAACGCTGCTCGATGACGAGTGGGGAGACTTTCTGCGGGAGCAGAAGTTTTTAGTCGGCGTGTCCATTGATGGGCCGCGCGAACTGCATGACTACTATCGTGTCGATAAGGGGAATGCGCCGACGTTTGATCGCGTGATGCGCGGGCTTGAGGTGCTAAAGAAGCACGGTGTGGATTTCAACACGCTGACGGTAGTGAACCGGAAGAATTCGGAGTATCCGCTGGAGGTCTACCGGTTCCTGAAAGAGATCGGCAGCGGCTTCCTGCAGTTCATTCCGGTGGTGGAGCGGAAGGCGGCGCAGGCGGACGGCAATGGACTGGTGCTGATTCAACCGTCGTATAAGCACGCGGCGGACGTAACGGAGTGGTCTGTCGAACCGGAAGCATACGGAAAATTTCTGAGCCGCATCTTCGATGAGTGGGTGCGGAAGGATGTGGGTCGCACGTTTGTGCAGTTGTTTGATGTGGCGTTGGAAAGCTGGCTGGGGATGGAGGCGAGCCTTTGCGTCTTTCGCAGGACGTGCGGATCGGCGCTGGCGATGGAATCAAACGGGGATGTTTATTCCTGCGATCATTTTGTTTACCCGGAGTACAGGCTGGGCAACATTCAGGAGACGGGTCTCGATGAGATTGTGGCGTTGCCCGCGCAGGAGAGCTTTGGCCGCGCCAAGGTTGACGAGCTGCCGCGCATGTGCCGCCAGTGCGAGGTGCGCTTTGCGTGCAACGGCGAATGTCCCAAGCATCGCTTTGTGAATACGCCGGATGGCGAGCCGGGGCTGAATTATCTTTGCGCCGGGTACAAGCACTTCTTCAAGCACATTGACCCGCACATGAAGTTCATGGCGAACGAGCTGCGCATGGGACAGCCGCCGGCGAATATCATGCGGATTCTTGGGTGATAGAGGCCAGACAACTGAGACCAATTTAGAAAATCAGCGTGCGGGCCGGTGCGTTGTCTTGTCGCGGGCGGGAACGAGCTTGATCTCGAAGAGATTGGGCCAGAGCTTGCCGGTGACAAAGAGGCGATCGTGCGCCCCGTCCCATGCGATGCCGTTGAGCACGGCTTCGGGATTGGATTGCGCGGCGAAGGGCTTGAGGCCGGCAAGATTGATCCAGCCGGTGACTGCGCCGGTGGCAGGGGAGATGCGCGCGATGCGGTCGGAGTGCCAGATGTTGGCGTAGATTTGGCCGTGGATGAATTCGAGCTCGTTG
>JBATYG010000686.1:0-1867 GCA_049673945.1 Occallatibacter sp. | reverse complement strand
GGCGGGCACAACACCCCACGCGCCCTGCACCATGAACTGCATCAGCACCGCACCCGTGCCCAGCGCCAGCGCGTTATGTCCATAGGCATAGAGAGGAATGACGGGAATCGCCAGCAGCGCCGCGGTCACAATCGCACGCTTGCGTCCCCATCGCTCTGAAAGCTCGCCAAAGACATAGCCACCCGCAATCGACCCGAACCCATAGAGCACGCCGATCAGGCCCACCGTCCGCGCTGACAGCTTCATCTGCACCGTCAAAAACGTTGGATACACATCCTGCGTGCCGTGCGAGAAGCTCATGAACGCCGTCATCAGCAAGACGAGGAAAAGGAAGGTCGGCAGAAATTTTGCGAGATGCGCCGGCACAAGGCCGCCGTGTTTCTCTCGCCTGCTCACTGCACCCGCCGTCCATATGGGCGACTCCTCCACGCGCGCCTGCACGTAGAAAACCAGCAGCGCCGGCGTCGCACCCAGGATGAACAGTCCCCGCCATCCGATCTGATGGAAAAAGAGCGCAAACGCCGCCGACGCAAGAATCGATCCGAAAGCGTAGCCCTCCTGCAGCACGCCTGAGAAGGCGCCGCGTCCTTCCTTCGGCAAAGTCTCAAAGGCCAGCGCGGCCCCCACTCCCCACTCGCCGCCCATGGCGATGCCAAAAAGCGCCCGCAGCACCAGCAGCACTGCCATCGAGGGTGCAAAGGCGCAGCCGAGCTCAATCACTGAGAAGCTGAGAATGTTGAACATCAGCACCGGCCTGCGCCCATACCGATCCGCCAGCATGCCGAAGATCACCGCACCCACCGGCCTGAAGGCCTGCGTCATAAACACCGCGCTCAGCACCGCCGAAGGTTTCGTGCCGAACTCTTTGGCAATCGCGTCAACGCAGAAGATCAGCAGAAAGAAATCCAGGCTGTCGAGAGTCCAGCCAAGAAACGAAGCGATAAAGGCGTGGCGCTGGTTGGAGGTCAGCCGCTGAAAGTCACGGACGAAAGACATTACCGGGAGCATAGCAGACGATCTGCAACTGAAAATCGAATGGCATCCATTCGCATTCCGCTCGCAAAATGGGCGCCGGACGCAAGGTGCTTGATTCACGCGTGGAAAGGGAATCTTGACACCTGAAGTCAACCATGGCTATACTCGCGCCGCTTTAGTAAATCGAATTACTCGCTCCGTTGCTACCAGGTCTCGTTGCCGTGAGCGGGTTTGGAGGGGCCAATATGCTTCGCGTAACTCACTTCATCGAGCAACGTTTTCGTCTGAACCTGATCGGCCGCGCAACAATCGCGATCCTCGCTCTCACCTTCGCCTGTGCTGCAGCTGTGAATGCTCAGACTGTCGCGACCTACAGCTTTGAGGACGGTACAGCGCAAGGCTGGACCTCCTTCAACGGCGCAAGCGCACCGGTGGCAACCACTGCTGCAGCCTACGACGGCAGCCACAGCCTGCTGACCACGACCAGCACCGCGGGTGCGGGCGGTCCCTCGATTCCATTGACGGGCGTGTTGCAGGCCGGCGCGAAATACACCATCACCGGTTACGTCATGCTCACCAGCGGAGAGAGCGCCTCGAACGCTGACTTCACCATCAAGCGCAGCGATCCCAGTTGCTCGGGAGGCACTTGCTACGACACCATCGGAACCTATCAGGTGCCTGTCGCAGACTCGGGCTGGGTGCAAATAGGCGGCAGTTACACCGTCAGCACAACTGAGACAGCGCTGACACTCTACGCGCAGCTCGTGGGCGCAAGCTCGGCGCAATCGTTCTATCTCGATGATGTTGTGATCACGCAGACGGCGCCGCCGCCCGGCGGCAACGTGGTTGCGCAGTACACCTTTGCCGACGGAGGACTCGACGGCTGGTCGCA
>JBATYG010000685.1:0-9821 GCA_049673945.1 Occallatibacter sp. | reverse complement strand
GGGACTGCTCAATGGATGAGGCTGGCCGCGAACCGGTGCCAGGCGGGATTGGGGAAAACCGCGAGGAAGCAGAGATTTTCGATAACGAAGATTGCCAGGGGAAGCCAGATTGAGATGGGATGAACGCGCCGGGAGACTGCGAGATCGCGTAGAGCGCTGGCGGCAAGAAAGAGACCGACAAAAATGGGTGTGAACGGAATTCTGCCGTGCAGCTCAGGAAAATGCCCCGTGATGTGGCCGATGGGCGCGGGCATCATTGCCGCGAAGATGGTAAGGAGCATTAGCCGGCGGTGAAGTGCCGGCCGCCGGCGGAGGATGACCGCGGCGGCGAATAACAGCAGGAAGAGAAGAACATCAAGCAATGGAAAGCCCATGGCGGCGAGAGGATCGGCCTGCGCGAAGAGGTCCCCGCTCATGTCGTATCCGCGGCGGCCCATGGTTATGGTGACCTGGTATCCGTAAACGACAACGAGCGCCGCAAGGGGGATGGAGCTGTATCCAAGACGGCGATGGAGATCGAGCTTTCGGCCCGCGACGAGCAGCGACTGCACGACAAACAGGACCAGCCATGCGAGGTACACAAGCCCGTGGCCTATGAGAAGAGCGGTGATAGGGCCTTTCCGCGCGCCGGTGTCGATCGCCGATGGGACAAACGAGAATACCGAGACGGCAATGGCAAACAGCCCCAGCCCCGCGTAAGACCAGCGGCCGGCTGCTGCACGATTTACCGATGCGAGAGTGGCGTGTGTAGATCCCATGGCGCTCCTTTATGCAGTGCGGCGGGAGGCGATGATGGGAAAGCTACAGGTGGGCTTCGCTGGACGAATAGTAAAAATGCGACATTTCCGCGCAAATTGGTGCGTAGAATCGTGCTTGAGCCGGAGGCATTTTTATGCCGCTCATCCGCTACCGCAGGCCTTCACCGCTGCTTCGGCCGTTTGTGCAGTTCTTCACGCAGCGGGAGATGAAGCTAAACGATCCGGTCTTTATCCACCCGGTGCCGGCCCGTGCGGCGCCGATGCTGGAGTTCATTTATGGAGACCGGTTTCAGGTTTTCTATAGGGACCGCGGCCGGGAGGACACAACTCCGCGGGTCGTGATGGTGGGTCTGCAGACGCGCCCCTTCGCGCAGCTCAAGCTGCAGGGATCGCTGCTCTCGTTTGTGATCATGTTTCAGCCGACGGGACTCGACCGCCTGTTCCGGGTGCCGGTGGGTGAGCTGACCAATCATGACTTCGATGCGCGCTCAGTGCTAGGCCGCGAGTTGGATGAGCTCGATCATCGCCTGGGAGACTGCGACACTCTCGAAGAACGCGCGGCGGCAGCGGAGCGGTTCCTGCTATTGCGCGTCGTCCAGGCCGGAAGGGTGGACCGCATCCGTGCGGCGGCGCATCGAGTGCTGGCCGCGGATGGATGTGTGCGAGTTTCCGATATTGCCGCGTGGGCCGGGCTTGGAGTGAGGCAGTGCGAACGGGAATTCGAGAGAAGCTTCGGCATGGGGCCGAAGCTCTTTGCGCGGATTGTGCGATTTCAGGCGGCGCTTGACCGCAAGGCGCGTTCGAATTCAAAAACGTGGACCGAGGTTGCGCAGGAGTTCGGCTATTTCGACCAGATGCACATGATCCACGACTTCGAGCAGTTTGCCGCGGAGAAACCAACCGAGATGCTGGGCGTGGTGGAATCGCTGTTCCGCGAGCAGATCGAAGCGATGCGGCTCGGATTAGGCGTGCGCGCAGTGGGCATGGTGCCCCGCTTCATGGTGTGACGGTGGCTTGCTCTATCGTTTGGCCGGGGCAAATTCTGACCGATGGCGACTGTAGAAGAAGTAGATCAGCAGTCCGGCGAAGAGCCAGATGAAGAAGGCGGTCCAGGTCATGACTTCGAGGCCCATCATGAGCACGATGCAGAAGATGATGCTGAGCACCGGGAAGACGGGGCCGAGCGGCGCGCGGAAGGCGCGGGGCCGGTTGGGCTCGCGGTAGCGCAGGATCAGGACGGCGATCGAGACCAGCACAAAGGCGAAGAGGGTGCCGATGTTCGAGAGGTTCGAGACGGTGCCGATGTCGAGCAGGCCGGCGGGGACGCCGACGACGAATCCGGCGACCCAGGTGGCGACGGCGGGGGTGCGGAAGCGCGGGTGAATCTTGCCGAAGACCTTGGGCAGCAGCCCGTCGCGCGACATGGCGAACCAGACGCGGGCCTGGCCAAGCTGGAAGACGAGGATCGACGAGATCATGCCAAGCAGGGCGCCGATGAGGACGACGAGCTCGATCCAGTGCAGAGTGCCGCCGCCGGGCATGAGCGAGAGGCGTCTGAGGGCGTTCACTACCGGGGCTCCGTCGCCCATGATGGATTTCCAGGGAACGATGCCGCTGAGCACGATGGCAACGCCGCCATAGAGCACGGTGCAGGCGACGAGCGTGGCGAGGATGCCGAAGGGCAGGTCGCGCTGCGGGCGATTGCATTCCTCGGCTGCGGTCGAGACCGAATCAAAGCCGATGTAGGTGAAGAAGATGATGGAGCCGCCGGAGAGCATGCCGGTCCAGCCATTGGGCATGAAGGGATGCCAGTAGACAGGCTTGACGAAGCTGGCAGCGGCAAAGATGAAGGTAAGGATGGCGACGATTTTGACGAGGACGAGGATGTTGTTGGTGCGGGCTGACTCGCGAATGCCGCGGACGAGGACGACCGTGAGAATCATCACGATGAGGAAGGCCGGAATATTAAAGCCGAAATGCCAGCCGGGCGGGTAGAGGTCCTTGCCGGCGAGATCCTGCAGGCCGGTGGGCAGGTAGGCGGGCGAGATCCACTTGAGCGCGGGATGGAGGCCGAGCCACTCGAGGAGCGCCTCGATATGCGCGGCGAAGCCGACGCTGACGCTCATGTTGGAGAAAGCGTACTCAAGAATGAGGTCCCAGCCGATGATCCAGGCGACCAGTTCGCCCATGGTGGCGTAGGTGTAGGTGTACGCGGAGCCGGCGATGGGAATCATGGAAGCCAGCTCGGCGTAACAGAGGCCCGTGAAGACACAGACGATGGCGACAAGTACGAGCGAAAGGGCAAGCGCGGGCCCCGCGCCAGGCCGGCCGGCCATGGCTGTGTGTGTGAGCAAGTAATGAATCAGGGGTGTGTTGCTGATGGAGGGGACGTCGAATTCCTGGCCGGCCATCGCCGTGCCGATGACCGTGAAGATGCCCGAACCGATGACCGCGCCGATGCCAAGCGCGGTGAGAGACCAGGGGCCAAGCGACTTCTTCAGCGCGTGATCCGGCTCTTCCGACTCGCGAATGAGCTTATCAATGGACTTACGGGCGAGCAGTTGGCTTGGCAGCGCAGTTCTCCTCGTTGAGACGGGTGCTTAACGGGAGTTTACATGATGGAGATTGTTGCGGTAGAGGGACGTTCTGAGGGGTCGAATGTTCTTAAAAGTGCGAACCGGCGAGGATACCTCGCCGGTTCCGTAGTTAGCAGGCAGCGTTAGCGCTTTGACTGACCGCGCACCAGCTTCTTGACCTTCTTCTTGTTGGCGCCGCGCGGTGCAGTGCGCTTGGCTTTGGGCGCGGCCTTCTTGCGGGCGGTGCGCTTGACCTTCTTGCGTTCCAGCTTGTCGTCAATCTTTTTTGTATCTGCCACCGAAAACCCTTCTTTCACTCGAAGTATCTGAATCTTCGCCTCGATCGAGCGATTGCGAAGTTCATGGTAACAGGGATTGACCTCGGATGAAAGCAAGCCAGTACCGATGGCCGGGGATCAGGACAAATTCATGAGCGGCGAGTATTTATCGGCGTAGAATGAGAAGTGAGACGCGATTCTGGATTATCCAGCCTTGCTCGGCTTTGGCCATCTATTTGCTTCCGACGAGCCCGCACCACACGTAATTCGGCAACCTGCTGTAGAAACGGAGTTCGTCATGCGTTCTGATAAGGTGCACCGCGCGATGGCACGGAACCTGAATCGCTTTGAAGTCTGTCAGCTTGTCTCAAAGGGCGTAAGGGCTACCCATAAGCTCGGCTCCCGATTCGAAGACACGATCAATAGCGCTCTCGACCACTTGAGCCACGATTCAAGGGTGGGGCCTGCGTCCGATCACGACAAGATCACGGCGAAGTCGATCGAGCCCGCGGCCTGATCGAAAAGCGGCCCGCGCCGGGCGCAAAACGAGCAAAATAAAGAGGGACGGCAGCATTGCCGTCCCTCTTCTGATTTCGAGCTGATCGCAGGTTCGTTAGACGACCTGGACGTTCTCAGCCTGCCAACCCTTGGGGCCCTTGGTCACGTTGAACTGGACCTTCTGGCCTTCCTGCAGCGAACGGAAGCCGTTCGACTGAATGGCGGTGTGATGGACGAATACGTCCTCGCCGTTTTCACGGCTCAAAAAGCCGAAGCCCTTGGCGTCGTTAAACCACTTGACTGTGCCTGTTTCCATTTTGGTGTTCCTTTGTTCTGTTCAAATTTACCGCGAACGCAATGTGGAAGTGATTGCGAGTGAACAAAACAGGCAAGGACTTCTAACTCGAATTCTACGATGTTCACATTCTAGCACGGATTTGCAGAAACTGACGCCTGCCCAGCAGCTTCAATGACTTAGTCCGGCCGCAATCAGGCAGGGAGTGCCTGAAAGGGGTGCCTGAAAGAGAGCGGCCGCGGTCCTGGCGCCGTCCATTGGCCGGGCGGGAAATACCGGATCGAAAACCTCCGAGGCCCGATGGCCACATCGCAATGGACCCCGCGCGCGAGGGGCATTAGGGTGGAGGGATGAATGGCGTGTCGACACGTGTCTTCCCTGGGAAAGAGCGCGTGCAGCGGGCGTTGATGATCTGCGCCGCTGTGGTTCTGTTTGGCCTTGGAATGCTGCTGCTGATGGCCCCGGGCCGGCCCCGGGATTCAGGCGCGGCCGCGGCGGGCGATAATGGGTTGCACTGCGCGGAAGTGACGGCGCAATGCGGGCTCCTGCGGCTCTGAAATCAGAGAGAGAACTGTGGTTGCATCAAGCGCACAAACCGGCGAATGGATCGGTGTCACACCGGCTGCCCGCCCAAAGACGGGGCTCACCCGCCTGGCGAGATCCTGGGCGGTGCGCGGGCTGGCGGCGGCCGCTATCCTCACCGCGCTTGGCGTGCTGTTTGCGCTGCCCACGCTGGGCACGGCGCAGTGGCACAACGATATACGAATCTACCTCGCGCAGTTCTGGGTGTGGGGGTTGCTGACGCCTGCGATTGTTGCCTTTGACCGCTGGCTGCCGTTCTCGGGCAAGGACCTTGGTAGGCGCTTTCTTGTGCACCTGGGCGTAAGCCTCATCTTCACAGAGGTCTACTTTTACATTTTCACCGCGATGCGGGTCTCAATGGGCGTTGCCACCTGGAGCTCGCTCGCGCCCTCGGCGCTCTTCACTCCGGCGGTGGTGGGCTGGCAGCTCTGGTGCTGGCTCATCTACTGGGTAATCGCCGGCGCAGTGCAGGCCTACCAGTATTACGAGCGCTACATGAGCAGTGAGCTGCGCCTTGAGCGTGTGGAGCACAACTTTGCGGCGGCGCGGTTGAATTCGCTGCGCATGCAGCTGGACCCGCATTTTCTCTTCAACGCGCTCAACACGATCTCCTCGCATGTGGAGCGCGACCCGAAGCTGACGCGGCGCATGATCGAACATCTCGGCGACCTGCTGCGGTTGTCGCTCGAGTCCAAGGACAAGCAGGAAATTCCACTGGCCGAGGAGATGGCCTTTCTCGAACATTACCTGGCCATCCAGAAGATCCGGTTTGGCGATCAGTTGCGGTTTGAGATGCAGATTGCGCCCGAAGTGCGGTTTGCGCTGGTGCCGGCATTCTTCATCCAGCCGCTGGTCGAGAACGCGATTCGCCACGGCATCTCGCGCCGCGCGGCGGGCGGCACGGTGACGGTGAAGGCGGCGCCTGTCGACGGCTGTCTGCGGGTTTCGGTTCTGGATAATGGCGTGGGGCTGCCGCTGGATTGGACGCTGGAAAACTCGGCGGGCCTGGGGCTGTCGATCACCCGCGAGCGTATTGCGGGGCTGCATCCGAATGGCACTAGCCGCTTTTTGATCTACAACCGCGACACGGGCGGGACAGCGGTGGAGATTTCGCTGCCGTTGCGTGTCAATGGGATTGATGGGATTGATGGAATCAATGGGGATGACGATGATGGAAATGCGCGCGTCTGATCCGATCAATGTGCTGGTGGCTGACGATGAGGCTCCGGCGCGGCAACGGCTGATCGACCTGTTGCGCAGAGATGGGCAGGTCGGGGCGATTGCCGAGGCTGCCGATGGCGAAGCGGCGGTTGAGTCGATCCAGAGGCAGAGTCCTGACCTGGTGTTTCTCGACGTGCAGATGCCGGAGCTGGATGGGCTGGGCGTCATTGACGCCATCGGCGTAGCGGAGATGCCGCTGACGGTCTTTGTGACCGCCTACGATGAGCATGCGATCCGCGCGTTTGAGGCCAATGCGCTCGATTACCTGCTGAAGCCCTTCAGCGATGAGCGCTTTGAAGCCACGATGTCGCGCGTGAAGGTGCGGCTCGATGAGCGCAGCATCGGCGAGTTTGGCCAGCGGGTGATGAAGATGGTGGCAGGCGCTCCGCCAGCCGCTGAACGCAGGCTCGACCGGCTGGTCGTAAAGTCCGCCGGCACGACGCGCTTTGTGCGCGTACTGGATATCGACTGGATCGAGGCCGCGGGCGTCTATGTGACGCTGCATGTGGGCGGCAAGGAGCTGCTCTACCGTGCGGCGTTGAATGATCTGGCCGAGAAGCTGGACCCGCGGCGCTTCGTGCGGGTGCACCGGTCGGCCCTCGTAAATCTTGAGAGCATCATTCAACTGGAGCCGATGTCGCACGGCGAATTTGAAGCGGTGATCAAGAATGGCTCGCGCGCCCGCGTGAGCCGCACCTACCGCGCGCTGCTGGAAAAGCGCCTCGGCCAGCCCCTCTAAGGGACTCGAACTTTCCCGGGCGGCGCGAACTTTCCGGTCAGGAGAATCTGCGGAGGCTCCAGGCAATGGGCAGGCCGATGAGGATCATGTGGGCGAGCAGGCCCTGGATCAGCAACCGCAGCGGATACGGCCCCTGGAAGTGAAAGGCGCAGAGCGGCAGCACCACCAGATACATGACCAGGAAGAATCCGATGCCGAAGAAGGCGCCGCTGACGATGAAGTGATCCCGCATAAAGGGGAGGCGCCGGCTCGCCAGGCAGTAGACGGCGGCGGCGGAGAAGGCGATGCAGTAGTGCAGAAGGATGCCGAGGATCCAGGGGAAGGCGCCGCTCTGTGCGGCCGCATGACCGATGAGGCCGGCGGCGATGCCCCGCGGCATGTTGTGGCCAGCGCTGATGAAGGCGGAGGTGAGATCGAGCGTGCCCGCGATGGCTCCCCCGACAGCGATGGGCAAGGCGAGGGATTTGTGCTGTGCTCCGGTTGAGAGGATAGTGGCATTCATGAGGGCCTCCCGCGCGTCTTTGCGTAAATATTGCGACGTAGATATTGCAACGAAGAGAGATTCTAGACCTGGGCGGCTCACGTGGCGTGACTTTGGTGCGATGTGGGAGAGTGGGCGGGTCAAGCGGTCCGAGGTGCCTGTGGAATGGCGGGTTAACCGGGCCGATTTGAGCCCTAGCTGTTTGGTCTCATGGTACTTAGGGCATCAAATACCGCCAAAGAGGTAAGGCGCACCGTCGGGAAGCCGGGCTAAGATGTGCGCATGATGAACGTGATCCTCGTTATTGTGCCGATGTTGGGCATGATTGTTCTTGTCTGGGTTCTTGCCCGGCTGATTGTGAGTCCGGCGGATGCGGGCCGGTCTGTAAACCAGGCAGGCGGTGAGATTGAGTTCGCCCCCAACAAGCGTGGCATTGTGGCGGCGCCGGTATTTGTCGGGTTTCTCGTCTACCTCGGCGTGACGATGCTTATATCGAGCCTCCCGTCGTTTCTCAACATCTTCGGCGGCGCTTTCTGGATGCTGCTTGCCGTGCTGATCCTCATGACCTATCCGGCGAGGATCTTTGCCGGCGATCAGGGGCTGCGCCAGACCTACTGGCTGGGAAAGACACGGCGCATCGCGTGGAAGGACGTGAGCCAGGTGATCTACGACGAGAACAAGCACCGGCTGACGATCAAGGGGCAGGGCGGAACAAAGATCATCCACACGCGCCAGCTGCCGGATCGGGCACGGCTGGTCGCCGAGCTTGAGAAGCACTGCGAAGACAAGGTGCCGGCGGAGCTTCGCAAGACCACGGCAACGACGGCGTAGAAGACGGCGCTACGGTTGTGGCGCTGCGGCTTCTCCTGTGAGGATTCGAGTCTCTGAGCCGAAACGGCGGTACGAGCCGAATGAAACATCGTTGAGGAATGTCTTCGGCGATCCCTTGAAGTCGGCTCTTGAGAACATGCCTTGCTGTTGCGTGGTATGCGCCAGAAGAAGCGATATGCTTCTGACGGGACAGATATAGTCCTTGCCGCCGAGCGCTACGGGGCGGTACTCCACCACGATTCCTGCTCTCGGAACAAGACCGGTTGATGGCATCTTGCCTCGACGGTGAGACGAAGGATCGATCCATCGAGCGGATTGAAGGTAATCTCTCCGTGATAGGCGGCCAGGTCATCGAAGACCTGCATCTCCGGCTGTCCGTCACCTGAGTAACCGTTGACAATGCAACAGAAGCGCACGCGGTAGGGCGAATCGGCGGCAGGCACTGCATAGTGGAAGACTGCTTCGGTGGCGCTGGCACGGCTTTCCCATCGCGCCCAGGTGATTTTACCTTTGAGCGCGTCGGAGATGACGGTGGTGAGGATTGGACCAAATTCTCCCGCAGTGACAAGGCCGCCGGTCTTCTGTCCCTTTGAAGAAGAAGCTTTCGCCTCCTTGTCGACGACTTCTTTGTGATCGCGGTAGGTGACCGTTGCCGTAGATTCACCGACGAAGCGAAGAGGCAGGTAGCTGTAGCTGACGGTTGCGTTTCCTTCAAGCACGTCCTCTTTAGGCCGGTCTTCAAAGGCGGTTGTCCGGCGCGTGGCTATGAAGTTGGGCAACTGGCGCAGCGCGGTGTTGACGTAGCTCACGACCAGGACGAGCATCTGGCGTGTTTCGGCAGGCGAGGGCGCGGGTTTGCTGTCAATTTCGGTGTCCGGCGGGGCAAGAAAGGCCGATCGATCGGCGAGCAGGAGCAATGCCTGCCGTGAGCGCTGCCCTGGGAGAGCATCGCTCAGTTGCATCAGATCGCCGCTGCTGAGGCGCTCAGTAAGCTCAAAGGCTGCGAGTTGTTGCGCGATCTCTGCATCGCTTTTACCTGCCGAGGCGGCGAGCGCCTGGCGGAGCGAAGCAACGGTGAGGGGTATTGTTGCGGCGGATTTGTCCTGAGCCGCTGCCAGGAAGGTGAATGCGGCCAGAAGCCCGATGCATATCGTTCGACGCACGAATCTGCTCCTGCGAGAATCGTGCGCCAGCGTATATCTGCCAAGACAAGATGCGCAACTAGATCTTCTGCAGGTTGGCGAATTTCTCCATCAGCTTTTTCATGCCGTGGCGGGGGAACATGACGGTGAGCTTGGCGTCGTCGCCTTCGCCTTCGCGGATAAGCACGGTGCCTTCGCCGTACTTGGCGTGAAGAACGCGCTGACCTTTCTTGAGTCCCGCGGCGCCGGTTGATTCCGGCAGATCCATCGCCGGGCGGGCAAACGAGCCGGGTTTCACGGCGCCGCCTTTACCGCCAAAGAATCGTGCAATGTTGTCGATCGACCCCGGAGCCTCCGCGCTCTTCGATTTCGGAGCCGCGCCCTGGCGGTCTGAAAGACGCGGCGTCTCCTGGCTCTCAT
>JBATYG010000684.1:0-6620 GCA_049673945.1 Occallatibacter sp. | reverse complement strand
CTTGCTGCTGTTCTCCGCGATCAGCCGATCGATCAGTGGCTGCAACTGCTCACCCGTCCGCGGCAGCACAAACGCCTTCGCCATCGCATCCCAGTCCAGTTTGAAGCTTGTCGCCAGCGCTGAAATCCAGATCTGCCGCACCGGCGTATTGGGCGTGATCACGAACTTGCTCGGCGGCTCCTCGAACGTCACATTCAACGCGCCGTTCTGCTCCTCCACCTCGAAGCCCGCCTCGTCTTCCTCTTCGCGCACAATCAGGTACCGCTTCAGCGCGTCGATTGCACTGTCCGCCAGTCGCCGAAATTCCAGTTCCTCAAGCATGGCCCCAGTGTAGCAAGGCCCGCGCTGTCGCGTTAACTATTATGGTTCGGATGTGCACCGGGTTTCTTCGGGAGTTCTCCGTGTTTTTCCGGCTTTGCCTCAAAACCAGTTAACACCCGGCGCACCCGGGCACATCAGGCCTGGGCCCTGTACGGCTCCGCCTGCCGCGCCGCCCGCAACGCCGCCGTCCACCACCGCAGCCGGTCGAGCAACGCCGCCATCGAACGCTCAGCCCGCTCCGGTTTGAGCAGCGCGCCGGCGCCGTCAAACTGCTCCCACGCCCCGGCAAAGCTCACCGTGTCGCGAATCGTCACCGCGTGCAGCTCCGCAAACACCTGCCGCAGTTGCTCTACCGCGCGCAGCCCGCCCGAGATGCCTCCATACGATACAAACGCCACCGGCTTTGCCTGCCACTCCGCGCCCACCTGGTCGAGTAGCGCCTTCAGAGGAGCAGGGTAGCCGTGGTTGTACTCCGGCGTCACCACCACAAAGCCGTCGCACGCGCCGATTCTCCGCCTCAGCTCCTCCAAATCTGTTAGTTGCAGCGGGTCAAGCGCCTCGGCTTCAAAGCCCGCACAGCCCGCGATCTTCAGATAGGTCCATCCCGCCACCTTGTCGCAGAACCGCCCGACCCGCGTTGAACCGTAAATTACGCCAATCTTCATCGTGCCGCTCATCTGCTTTGCTCCTTCGTCGGCGCCGCAGTCGCCAGCCGCCATTGAATCAATCCTAAGACCTCAAGTAAACTTGAGGTCAAGTGAGATCAAGAGAACCCTGGAGGGATCAATACCCGACGTTATGAAACCCGCAGCCTCAACGCCCGTCTCCACCCAACTCACCGTCGGCGAAGTTGCCCGTCGCAGCGGCGTCGCCATCTCCACCCTGCACTTCTACGAAGCCCAGGGGCTGATCCACAGCTACCGCAACCGTGGCAACCAGCGACGCTATCCCCGCGAAGTGCTTCGCCGCGTCGCCCTCATCAAGGTGGCGCAGCGCACTGGAATCCTCCTCGCCACGATCGGCGAAGCGCTCGCCACGCTCCCCGGCAACCGCACCCCAGATGCCGCCGACTGGGCCCGCCTCTCGCGGAGCTGGCGCAGTGATCTCGACGACCGCATTCAGCGCCTCACCCGGCTTCGAGATCAGCTCGATGGCTGCATCGGCTGCGGATGCCTCTCCCTCGGCGTCTGCCCCCTGCGCAACCCCTGGGATAAGCTCGCCGCCGAAGGCCCCGGCCCGCGCCTGCTCGACCCCGATGCCTGCCCGGCCACATGCCCGGCTACGTGCCCATCCCCAGGCCGGCCCAAACCCCGCTGATACTGGCGAAACCTCCTCTCCGCCGAGTGCTCCTGAAGAATCTCCTGTGGAAATCTCTGTGGAAACAATGAATCTGTCACTTTGATAAGCGTCAGCAATGAGATGAAAATAAATTAGTTATTATTCGCTATTGCCTTTCATCTTGCGCAGCCCTGTTCTCTTCCTGTATTTTACTAACCAGTTAGTTAATTAGCCATGACCCAGGCCACCTCCACCTCCGAGCGTTCCGACCGCGCCGCTGAATCCAGGGCTCGCATCCTCGATGCCGCTCTCAAGGAGTTCAGCGCCAACGGCCTCGCCGGCGCACGCACCGAGCAGATCGCCGCCCTCGCCGGCGTCAACAAGGCGCTCCTCTACTACTACTTCGAGAGCAAGGAGAACCTCTACCTCGCCGCCCTCGAAATGATCGCTGCCCGCGTCCGCGACCGCACCATGGCCATCTTTCTCCGCGAGGCCTCGGCCGGCGAGCGGTTCCTCCGCTCCGTCCTTGAGCACTTTGATCGCATCCTCACCCAGCACGAGTTTCAGGCCATGCTGCAGCAGGAGATGATCCGCATGCACAAGGGCGAGTCCGGCGCCATGCCGCTCCTCGTCAAGCGCATCTTCGCCCCGGCCATGACCATGTACCAGGCAATTGTGCGGGAGGGCGCGGAGTCCGGAGAACTCATCAGCGCGGACTGGCTGCAAATGCAGCTGGCTTCGATCGGCGGCAACGTCTTTTACTTTCTCAGCGCCCCCGTCTGGCGCATCCTGCAGGACGCCGAACCTTTCACGCCGGAGGCCATAGCCTATCGGCGTAAGGCGGTTGTCGAATTTCTTGGGCAGGCCGTCTTCATTGACCGGCAGCGTGGCGCTCAAATCGCCGCGCGCGTCCTCGCCGACACGCCCATACCCGAATTCAACCTCGATCGACTCCCATATCGGAGGAAAGATGAACGCGCGTAATAGGGTTTTTCTGATTCTTGGCATTCTTACCCTTGGATCACTCGTCTGGTATCTACTCAACACTCATACTTCGGGCGACCTCAAGCTCATCGGCACCGTCGACGCCAACGAAGTGCTCGTGAGCGCCAGAATCCCTGGTCGCATCGAGACTCTCAACGTCGAAGAAGGCCAGCAGGTCAAACAGGGCGACCTCGTTGCCGTCGTCGAAAGCGATGACCTCTCTGCGGCCGAAAAAGCCGCGCTCGCCACCGTCACCAGCAACCAGTACAAGCTCAACGAAACCATCGAGACCCAGCGCCAGAGCGAGGGCGAAGTCACCAGCGCCACCGCCACCGCGCAGGCGCAGGTGCACGCTGCTCAGGGAACGCTTGCGCAGGCTCAGGCCAATCTCGATCACCAGCGAGCCGACACCACACGCACCGTTGCGCTTGCGAAGCAGGGAATTGTGAGTGCCCAGGCCCGCGACGAAGCCATCACCAGCCTCCAGGCCGATACCGCTGCTGTTGAAACTGCGCGCCAGAACATCGCCGCCGCAGTGTCCGCTCTCCAGCAGGCCAGGGCGCATGAGCTGGCCGCCGTCGCCGCCGCCCGCACCGTCCAATCCACCCGCGGCCAGGTGCAGAACTCCCAGGCCCTCGCACAGCAGGCCAAAGTCGAGCTCGGCTACGCGCAGGTCTTCGCGCCCGTCACCGGTCCCGTCAACGTCCTCGCCGCACGCCAGGGGGAGGTGCTCCCCGCTGGCGGCACCATCGCCACCATCGTCGATCTCACCCAGACCTGGGTCTACGCGCCGCTGCCCGAGACCCAGGGCGATGTCGTCAAGCTTGGCGACAGTCTGCGCGTTGTCATGCCCAGCGGCGCCACCGTGCAGGGCAAAGTCATCGCCAAGTCGGCACTGGCTGACTTCGCCACGCAGCGCGATATCAACGGCGGCCGCAAGCGCGACATCCGCACCGTGCAGCTCAAGCTCCTCATCCCCAATCCAGACGAGCGCTTCGTCCCTGGCATGACCGCCGAAGTCTACGTCCCCAAAGCCAAGCTGGTGAAGCAATGAGCGCGCAAAAGCCCGACGCCGCGCTTCCTGCCCGTTTGGCCATCAGCCCCAGCACGCGCGTCGCTGCGCCCGCGGCGATCTCGGTCGAAAAGATCGTCAAGCGTTACGGCGAATTTGAAGCCGTCAAAGGTGTCAGCTTCCAGGTCGCCGAAGGCGAAATCTTCGGCCTTCTCGGTCCCAATGGAGCAGGGAAGAGCACGCTCATCCGTATGATGACCACCCTTATTCCTGTCACTGCGGGCCGCGCTATCATTGGCGGTCACGATGTAGTCAAGGATTCCGACGCCGTCCGCCGCATGATCGGCGTCATTCCCCAGGCTCTTACCAGCGATCCCGACCTCACCGTCAACGAGAACCTGCTCATCTACGCCAAGCTCTACAGCGTTCCCCGCGCCGAGCGCGAAAGAAACATCCTCGAAGTGCTCGAAGCCGTCGACCTCATCAAATGGCGCGATGCGCCCACCAAAACGCTCTCCGGCGGCATGCGGCGCCGTCTCGAAATCGCCCGCGGCCTTGTCCACAATCCGCGCATCTTTTTCCTCGACGAGCCAACCACCGGCCTCGATCCGGTCTCGCGCATCGCCGTCTGGGAGATGCTCAACAACCTCAAGAAAACCCGCAACCTCACCATGCTGCTCACCACGCACTACATGGAAGAGGCTGACCGTCTCTGCGATCGCATCGCCATCGTCGATCACGGCACTCTCGTTGCGCTCGGCACCCCGGTCGAGCTCAAGCAGAGCGTACCCGGCTCGAATGTCGTCGAGGTGCAGTTCAACCGCGAAGATCCCCTGTGGCAGTCGCGCCTGGAAAAACTTCCCAACGTCACCGAGGTCCAGTCGCAGTCGGCCGGCGTCTATCGCGTGCTCACTTCCAACGGTTCGCAGACGACGACCCAGCTTGTCGAGATGGCCGCCTCGCTTGGTGAGCAGCTTACTTCGCTGAGCGTGCAGAACACCTCGCTCGACGACGTCTTTGTGCACTACACCGGCCGCCAGCTTCGCGATGAGCAGGTCAAGGCCGTCTTTACCATGCCGCCACGCCCTGGAGCGCAGCCATGAACAGAATGTCCGCCATTATCGAGCGCGAGATGCGCAAGTTCTTCCGCTCGCCCGTCCTTATGATCATGTCGATGATGCTGCCGATCGTGCAGCTCATCATCCTGGGCAATGCCTTCGGAGGCAAGATCCGCGGAGCCCGCGTCGCTGTGGTCGATCACGATCATGGCCCGCAGTCTGTCCGGGTCAAAGAAGCCTTTGATGCGGTTGCCGCCAACATCGGCACCTTCAAAACCCTTTCCTACGACGACGAAACCAGCGCCCGCGAAGATGTGCGCAACGGCGAGGTCGACGCCGCCGTCATTATCCCCGCGCAGTATTCACGACGCGTCTACGCCCAGGATGCGCCGAAGATCGGCCTGGTCGTCGACAACTCCGACCAGTTCATGAGCGCCTCCATCGAGGCCGAAATGCAGTCTCTCGTTGATGCGCTCAACCAGCCTGTTATTCAGGATCGCGTCGTCAGCCAGGTTGCCCTTGAGATCGTCGAGCTCTATCCCTACGTCGAGTACATGAAGTACCTGCTGCCCGGCAACATCGCCCTCGCCATGTATATCTCCGTCATGATCGGCGGCGGCATGCTCTACATCGACGACAAGGCCCGCGGCGTTCACGAGGGCTATCTCGTCACGCCCATCACCAAGCTTGAGCTTGTCATGGGTCTCAACGTCGCCGGCGCCATCAAGGCCGTGCTCGCCGGAATCTGCCTCACCGTGATCGGCACGCTCATGTCCGGCCTGGGGGTCATCTTTCACCCCATGCGCATGCTCTACATGCTGCTGCTGATCCTCGGCGTATCCATCGCCTTCAACGGCATGATGTTCCTCATGATGGTGCGCGTTGACGATCCGCTCACCCCGCGCGCCATGTTCGGTGTGCTTAATACGCTGCTCTTCTTTCCCTCCGGCGCCATTTATCCCATCGCCGCGTTTCCCGCGTGGTTGCGCGCCTTTTCCGTCGTCAATCCCTTCACCT
Source organism: Occallatibacter sp. (assembly GCA_049673945.1). GTDB lineage: Bacteria > Acidobacteriota > Terriglobia > Terriglobales > Acidobacteriaceae > Telmatobacter. The sequence continues at coordinate 950 of JBATYG010000684.1, read as the reverse complement.
ACGCCATACACGGCGCCAGGGAAATCCTGCTCAAGGACGGCGGCTTCACCGCTATCTATGGCGACCTCATCTTTCTCTTCGCCTTCGGCATTGGCACGCTGCTGATCGCCACCCCGCTCTTCAAGCGCACGCTCTAACGATTTCCGGCCATTCAACCCGGAATGCAATGAGGCGGTCCACTCCTTGTGGGAGGGTGGGCCGCCTCAGCGCGTTTGCGCCGTTTCTTCCGCTTGTCTTCAGCGTCCAGACGAACGCGAATACGAAATTCTGAATCTTACCCAGGGAGACCGCTTAAGCGGTCGAGGTAAGATCAAACCTTGTCGAAGCTCCTACAACCCTTCCTTCACCTTCTGCTTCACATCGGTCTCTTCGGCCCGCTGGTGATGGGCATCCTCGATTCCTCGTTCCTCTTCCTCCCCTTCGGCAACGATCTTGTCGTTATTCTCCTCGTAGCCCGCAATCGGCACGTCTTCTTCTGGTACGTTCTCGCCGCCGCCTGCGGATCGACCATCGGCGCTCTCCTCCTCTGCCTCGTCGCGCGCAAGCTCGGTGAAGAGGGCATCATCCGAATCGTCGGCGAGCGCCGCTACCAACGGCTGAAGCAGAGACTCGGCAACCGCGCCGCCCTCGCCGTTGCCATCGGCGGCCTCGCACCGCCTCCCTTTCCCTTCACCACTGTCATCGCTGGAACCGCGGCCCTCAACTACCCCATCTGGCGCATTCTCACCGTCAACTTCTTTGCCCGCGCCATTCGCTTTACCCTGCTCGCCCTGCTCGCCATACGCTACGGCCAGCAGGTCCTCGCCGTCGCCAACTCCGCCCCTTTCAAATGGGCCATGGGCGTCTTCATCGCTCTCTGCCTCGTCGCCAGCGTCTTCTCCATCGCGCGCTGGCTCAAAAAACCGCAATAATCTCACCGGCGTAAACGCAACCGTCTACCTGCCTTCGCT
>JBATYG010000683.1:0-1672 GCA_049673945.1 Occallatibacter sp. | reverse complement strand
CGAGCAGCGCGCCGGGGCGGATGAGATTGTCGGCAGCGGAATAGGAGATGAGTTTCATGGGCCCTCCGTGGGCTAGCGTGCGTGATGCTCAAGCTGCGGTGCTTTCAAGCTGCCGTCCAGCCGCCGTCGATGTTGAAGAGCGCGCCGGAAATGAACGCGGCCTCACTGGATGCAAGGTAGCGCACCATGGAGGCAATCTCTTCCGGCTGGCCGAGGCGCCCAATCGGCTGACGGGCGCGCAACTCGGCGCGCATCTCTTCCTTGTTGTGCTTGTGAAACTTGTCCAGATAGCCCTCGACGAAAGGCGTTTCGACAGTGCCGGGGCAGATAGCGTTGACGCGCAGCGTCTTTGGATACTCGACCGCAAGCTGGCGAGTCATCGCGATGACGGCGCCCTTCGTAGTGCAGTAGGCGAAGCGCTGCTTGATGCCGACGAGGCCGGCGACGGAGGCGATGTTGACGATGGCGCCGGTAGGGCGGCTTTCAGCCGACGGCTTGAGCAGCAGCGGCAGGAACGCGCGGGTGACGAGATAAACCGAGCGCACGTTGACGTTCATGAGGCGATCGAAGTCGGCTGGCTCGGTGGCTTCGATAGAGCCGACGTGACCGATGCCGGCGTTGTTGACGAGGATATCCAATTTGCTCACAGCCTCGACCGCGGCAGCGATCGAGTCAGGACTGGTGACGTCGAGATGCAGGGCCTTCGCGGTGCCGAGGGATTGGGCGAGAGCTTCGGCGGCGGCGAGATTGATGTCGGCGATCCAGACGGTGGCGCCGGCGCGCGCGAGCTCTTTGACGGTGGCTTCGCCAATGCCGCTGGCCCCGCCTGTAACGAGGGCGTGGCGGCCATCGAGGCGGAAGGCGTCGTGAGAAGTATTGTGAGTGCTCATGAGAAGTGAATGTCCTGAAGGCGAAGCTGATGCTGTGCTGCTTCAAGGATAGCGGCTGAGGCCTCGCCGGTGGTGGTGGCGCGGGTCACAACGCCATCGATCACAGCGGCGAAGGCGGCCATCTGCGGGCCAGCGGGTAACTGGCGCGCGCCGAGCGAGATGGTTTCGATTTCGCGATAGGGCGGAATGCGTGCCTGGAGATCGGCGTTGCGCCACGTGGAGAGACGAACGCCGACGGCGCCGTGGCGAGTGATGCCGAGATCGCGCTCGGGCGCGGCGACGAAGCGCAGGAACTCCCAGGCGAGGTCTTTCGCACGGGAGCCTGTGCCCATGGCGAGCGCCCAGAAGACAGAGAGGGAAACGTGCGGGGAGCCTTCTTCGGCAGGCACCGGCGCGATGGCGACCTTGCCGGCGAGCGGTGAGCCGTCCCGGCAGGCGCGTGCAGCGAAGCCGAACCAGTTGGCCATCATGGCTACTTCGCCGTCGAGAAAGACATCGCCGGATTGGGTTGAATCAAGTTCGGGCGAGCGCGGATGGCAGAGCGAGGGATCGCGAAGGACGCGGCGGTAAAAGTCGAGCGCCGCGATGGCCGCGGGTGAGGTGAGCCACGGGACGCCGGCGGAGTCAAGAAGATCGCCGCCGTGGCTCCAGAGCTGCAGGGCGAAGTCGTAGAGGGTGTTGTGGCCGTCGGGGAAGGCGGCGCGGCGTTCCGGGTCCGCGAAGAGGTCGGCGTGGTAGACGAGGCACTCCGGACCGTCATGCCAGGGGATCGAGGACAGCGT
>JBATYG010000682.1:0-1820 GCA_049673945.1 Occallatibacter sp. | reverse complement strand
GTCAATGGTGGCGATGCGCGCGCGGATCCACGGTGCGATGACTAAAGGCGGAAGGTCCGTCTGCACTTCGATCACACCGCGATCGCTCCAGTCTTCAGGCCGGCTGCGCCGCAGCGTATAGAACTCGGGCTCATCGTCGTTTGCCAGCCCGGCGTTCTTAACGTTGTCTGCGATGCCCACCACGGTGTAGACGGGACCGCTGAGCGTGTAAAAGGGCATGTAAGTGGCCCGTTGAATATGCTGGCCGACCGCGTCTTCACCAGGAAAGAGCATCGCCGCGAGTCTGCGGCTCAGGATCATTTCGCTGCCCGGTTCGTTGCGCTCTGTCTCGGTGAAGGCGCGCCCACGCACAATCGGAATCCCCAGCGCGGAGAAGTAGCCGGGCGTTACACGGCGAAAGACGACGGTGCCACCGGCGCTGGCCGGTGCGGGAGGCCTGCCCTGCACCACCAGGTCGGGATAGCGGGTCCCATCCTGCCAGCCGCCACCCGGCGGCAGGGAATCGCTGAGGCCCACGGCACGAACGCCCGGGAGATCGCGCAGCGCAGACTCGGCGCGCAGATAAAAATTCATGTAGGCCTGCGGCGAGCTGTAGCGTCCCGGCGTAAGCGATGGGTTGACCGCGAGCACGTGGTTTGTGGCCATGCCCAGAGGCTGGGCGGCCAGGTTGCGCAAACTGCGGACCATAAGGCCGGCGCACGTCAGCAAGACGACACTCACCGCGATCTGTGCCGCGACAAGAAGGCTGCGTGCTCGGGCGTGGCGCCTGCTCGGGGTGGCGCGCGCCGTGATCGCCAAAGCGCCAGGAAGGTGCAGCGAAGGGAGTACGCCGCAGACGAGAGAGCTGAAGAGGGCCAGCACGGCGGCGATTGCCAGGGCGCGCAGATCGAGCCGCGCATCGGCCAGAAAGGGAATGCCGGTGGGTGCAGCGGCAATGAAGACGCGCAGCAGCAACCACGCTGAGACACAGCCGGCAAGTGCACCGGCAAGCGCGAGGAGGAGCGCATCCATCAGCATCAGCCGTACAAGGCAGCTCCTGCTGGCGCCCAGCGCGGCGCGTACCGCCATCTCGCGCTCGCGCGTCGCTGCGCGCGCTGCGAAGAGGCTGGCGACATTTGCGCAGGCCGTCAGCATGAGAGCGAGCACGGCGGCGATGAGAATCCAGGCGGCACGATAGGCCTCCTGCATCTGGCGGTCGCGCACCGAACGCACTTCAAGCCGAAAGTCCTGCCGAAACTGAGCAGGAATGAACTGCTGCGTCTGTTTGAAGAGCGGCTCCAGCTGCTCACGAGCCTGGGCAATGCTGATGCCGGGCTTAAGGCGCGCAAAGGCCCACAGAGGAACGCCGAGGCCGGCGTTATCAGTATGTTGCCGGGCAAGATCGACGCGCGCGGGCAGGAGAATGTCGACGGGCTGCAGGCGCGGCATTTCAAAGTTGCGGGGCAGCACGCCGACAATACGAACGGGCGAACTATCGATCTCGATGTTTCTGTTCAGCACTGCGGGATCGCGGTTATAGCGGCTCAACCACAACTTGTAGGTGAGCATCGCAGCATGCGGTCCGTGCGGATCGTCTTCCTCTGCGGTGAAACTGCGCCCGATGACTGGTGTAACGCCGAATGTAGAAAGAAAGTTCGCTGCGACCCGCCCGCAATTCATCTGCACTGGGTTCTGTTCGGTGAGGTTGCACTCACTTGTCCCGCGCTCATAGGTTACCGACTCGAAGGGCCGCTGCCGGTTGCGCCAGTCGAAGAAGAAAAAGCCGAGTGTGAACTCCTGGGGCTCAAGGGACTGAGCCAGGCCAAAGGAAACCATGCGAT
>JBATYG010000681.1:0-5891 GCA_049673945.1 Occallatibacter sp. | reverse complement strand
CGTGACCGATCGTGTTGTTGGGGCCCGGGTAGACGGCATGCTTTGCAAAGCCGAGGACGCTCGAAAGCCACTCGATGGCAGCCGGAGCGTCGCGATAGCGCAGGGTGGGCATGATGGTGGAGCTGGTGGTTGCTGGGTCGGTCATGACGGGTTCCTCCGTGGGCAAATTGGATGCAACGCCAGAAGAATGGCAGATCCGCGCTGAGAAGCGCTTGGAAAAATCGGAAGCCGGGCTCCATGATCGGGTTCGATGCCCGATGCTCGATGCCCCTATAACGGATGCTCGAAGCTCCACCGCCAGCCCCCTTTTCGCCGATCTACACCGACTCCCCGCAGCCATCAATCCACAGCCACGTGGTTGGCCCAGAGTGTGCGCCGTGCGCTGTAGGTGGTCGCATCGATGCCCGAGAAGGCGCGAAAGTCGTTGGCGAAGTGCGACTGGTCATAATAGCCGCAGTCGAGCGCAAGCTCGGCCCACGGGATGCTGATGCCGGCGTGAAGCTGATTGACCGCGCGCTGGAAGCGCTGCACGCGGCACCACGTTTTGGGCGTGAGGCCGACGCTTTCGCGAAACACCTGGGAGAAGCGCCGCTCGCTCCATCCAATGCTGCGCGAGGTATCGTGCACCGTGGCAATCGAGGGTGCGCGGTTAAAGCGCTCGAGGGCGAAAGCAACCTGCGGTTGCAACGCGGTGCGGCGCACCACGCGCGCAGCCAGCCGGCTGGCGAGAAACCCTTCAAGGCAGCAGAGGCGGGCACGCGGTGTGGGCGCCTCGCGCAGGCGGTCGCGCAGGGTGGCAGCGGAGTTTCCCCAGAGGCTGTCGAGCGCGATGCTGTGGTTGGTGAAAAGATCAACGGCGTCGGCGGCGAAGGGTGCGAAGCCGCCGGGGTGGAAGACGATGCCGATCAGGTCGGCCATGTCGGTGGTGTCGATGATCTCGTAGATCGAGCGCGCGCCCACGACGAGGGCAGCTGGCATGCGCAGGGCAGCGAGGCCTTCGGGGCAGTCGAGAAGGAAGTCGCGGGCCAGGCTGAGAATGATCTGCACGCGGCCGGTGGGCAGCACGCGCTCGCGCCGGTGAGCGACCGCGGGCGCCTGGGCGTACCAGAGCGAACGGACAAAGCCGGCAAGGGGCGGCGCGGGAGTGTGCTCGATATACAGCACGGCGGCCTCGAGGCCGTTATAGCACGCGCGGGTGCGGGGCGGTAATCGGCGCCCGTCGCGTCGATATCCGCGGTCTGATATATTGGGTGCCTGCAATGCAGGTTGCAGCCCGTCCGCGGAAAGGGATGATCCCACCTGAAGAGAATTTTGACGATTGAGCTATGACTTCTCTCTTGCCCGCGCGCGGACACCGGGCCAAAAGGAGAAGTGTATGTCCCGCGAACTGCCTGCCAATCCAAACCTCCAATATCTGAGGAAAGAAGCCAAGCAACTGCACCGCACAATGCCCGGCGCCAGGCTGGCCCAGGCGCAGCACGCCCTGGCGCGCGAGTACGGCTTTGCCGACTGGGCGAAGCTGAAGGCGCGTGTGTTTGCGCGGGAGCTGCCGCCGGCCGACGCGCTGACACACGCGGTCCGCGAGATGGATGCCGCGAAGGTGCGGGCCCTGCTTAAGTGCCATCCCGAGCTGAAAGCGCGCATCAACGAGCCTCTGGAAGGGTACGGCTTTGGCGCGCAGGCGCTCTTTGCCGCGGTGCAGCGCAGTGATCGCGCAACCATAGACGTGCTGCTGGAAGCCGGCGCGGAGATCAACCGGCGCACGGAGTGGTGGGCAGGCGGCTTCGGTGTGATGGATGAATGCGCGCCCGAGATGGTGGAGTTCCTGGTGGAGCGCGGCGCCGTGATCGATGCCTATGCCGCGGCGCGGCTTGGCATGATCGAGAAACTCCAGGAGCTGGTGGCGGCCGTTCCTGAAGTTGTGCGTGCGCGCGGAGGCGATGGGCAGACGCCGCTGCACTTTGCATCGACGGTCGAGGTGGCGCGATTCCTGCTGGAACATGGCGCGGCGATCGATGCCGAGGATGTGGACCATGAATCGACAGCAGCGCAGTATATGTTGCGCACCGAGCACAAACGGCATTATCCGCGCGACCGGCGGGATGTGGCGCGATACCTCGTGGAGCACGGCTGCAGAACAGACATTCTGATGGCCTCGGCGCTGGGAGATCTGGCTCTGGTGAGGCGACACCTGGATCACGACCCGGAGTGTATCCGCATGAGTGTGTCGCCGCGGTGGTTCCCGATGAAGAATCCCCGCGCGGGCGGAACGATTTACATCTGGACGCTGGGGCAGAATCGGACGCCCCACACAGTCGCGCGGGAGTTCGGGCACGAAGATGTATTTGCGGCACTGATGGAGCGGACGCCCGACGACCTGAAGCTGGCCCTGGCCTGCGAGCTGGGCGATGAAGCGGTGTTTCGCGGCTACCTTGCGAAGAATCCTGAAACGACGCGGGAGATCGCGGAGCCGGAGCGGGACAGGTTGCCCAACGCCGCACAGAGCAACAACACCAACGCAGTCCGGCTGATGCTGGAAGCAGGTTGGCCGGTGAATGCGCCGGGCGCAATGGGTGCGACGGCACTGCACTTCGCCGGCTTCAACGGCAATGCGGAGATGGCGAGGACGATTCTGCGCTTTCATCCCGAGCTGGAGCTGAAATCGCGTGAATACGCTGGTACGGCATTATCGTGGGCGCTCTTCGGGTCCGGCAACGGCTGGTACAGCGACACGGGTGATTTTGTGGCCACCGTGAAGGCCCTGCTTGATGCGGGCGCGAAGTTGCCGCAGGATGCTGAGAAGCTGGAACCGAGCGACGCCGTGCTGGAGATGCTGCCGTGAGAGTGTCGATGGCAGGGTGAAGCGCGCTGCAGCCGGCGCCCGGCGCGTCGGCGCTAACTTTTTGAGAGCGCCCTCTCCCAGATGCAGCCAACGATGCACGGCCCAGGCGTACTGCCAAAGGCGAGAAGTCGATCCGCTATAGGATCGCGCCGAAGCTAATCGAATGTGCGGAGCCAGATGTCGCGAACGCTGATCTTGCTCGGCTCGCTTTCAATTTCAAAGCCGATGTAGCCGGGCTGGTTGTTGACGGAGTCGTGGTTGTCGTCGATGAAGATAGCCATGAGTTGCCCGTTCATGATGTGCATCATCACTGGTCCGCGGGCGATGATTTCGTAGTCATTCCACTCATTCACTTTGACGTAGCCGCCCAGGGCCTGCTTGTCGCCGATGTTGGCGACGAGCCGATTGGGCTGGCCGGGGAGCGCCTGCGTGACCTGACCGCGCCAGGCAAGAATGCCCTGCATGGTGTTTTCCGAGTACCACTGGCCGGTGAAGCCGGCCGTGTCGTTGTTGACGGGGAACCAGAAGTCGGCCTGGGGGCCAGTCATCATGAAGCGCAGGTCGTAGGGTGGCTGGCCGGTAGGCTGAGGACGTGTCCAGCGGATGCCGGTGAGACTGCGGTACTGGATGCCGCCACCGCCGCCTTTCTCGATTTTCATTTGCAGCTTGAGATCGAAGTCGCGGGTTTTGCGGCCGCGGTAGACGATGTAGTTGTTGCCGCGCGGGTGGCCCGCTAGAGTTTCGCCGATCATGACGCCGCTTTCGACGCGCCAGATCGAGGTGTCGGCATCCCAGCCCGCGAAGGACTTGCCGTCGAAGATCTGCGTGTAGCCGGAGTGGTCGTCGATGTTGTAGGGCGCGGGTTGGTGGAACTGAGGCATGCCGGGAATTGTTTTCCCGTCCGCTCCAGTGGCGGGTGGGCCGGTGGGCGGTGCGACGAGCGCGGGCGGAACTGACTGAGCGCAGAGAAGTGCCGGAAGGGCGAGGACTGCGGCAAGAAAGCATGCGGACGGCAAGATTGGTCGCATTGGAGACGGTCTCCTCCTGAGGCAAGAGGAGTGTAGCGCGGAAAACGTACGGCTGCGGGCGCGAAGGAAAGGAGATGCTTGGTCTAGATCTTTGAGAGCGCGCTCTCCCAGATGCAGCCACCGATGCAGGGTCCGTCGTCTTCGGCGGCAAACTGGGGCACATCGAACCAGACCCAGTAAACGGTGTTGGTGCCGAGGTCGCTCATCTCCTGCCAGGTGAGGCCGCTCTCCCAAGCGCCGGTCCTTTGGGTCACTTCGTCGGGCGGCGTGGCAATCTTTCCGGTAGCGCCTTTGGCCCAGACAAAATTCTCCGAGACTCGGACGCGATCGCCGGCGGCAAATTTCCCTGACACGGGTATGCGGGCTCCCAGATCATCAACGAACGTCTACGATTCACTTTACCGGAGACGGGGTGCCATTTCGCAGCTCGGCGTTGCGCCGGTTGATGAACTGCGGGCGAGGTGGCGCCGTTTACTCTTTCCAGCCGGTCTCCACGGTCTTGCCGCAGGTAGAGCAGCCGCCGCCCTCGTAGTGGCGCTTGTGCTGGGCTGCTTTTGCCGCAGCCTCGGTCGGGCTCACATCGCAGCCATAGTTGCTGCCCGGCTTGAAGCTGTAGCCCTTCTGCTTCAGGTAGGCATAAAAGTCGTCGAGAATTGATTGGTCGACTAGATTCCCGCCGCTCGGCAGATGCCTGATCGAACGGGTCGTTTGGAAGACGCCGGTCAGATAAGTGTCGATCCCCGCACCGCCTGAGGTCGCGCAGGAGATGAAGGGCCCGCCGGTGGAAGGCGCTGCCGGCGCCGGGGCCGACGCGGCTAACTTCGCGTTGGCAGCTGCAATCTCGGCGGGGGTGCCCGTCCAGTCGATATGCGTGACTACGGTCTTGCTGTCCGCCCACTGTTTCTCGATTTGACTCATCGTGTAGGCCCGCTGATCGGCAGAGTTGCTGACGGTGCGGCAATAACCGCTCCCGCCCAGGATCTTGTTGAGGTCGTAAGTAGCGGCCATATACCTGTTGAACGCCATGGAAATATCGCTTGCGCCGCGCTCCGCGAGGATGATGGGAGTGACATAGGCGATGGCGTGGCCATTCTGCTGGCCCTGGAAGCGGCAGAGCGTGTAGTAGGCATTCGCGGACACCGATGCCATTGCGGGGCTGGGACTGGGACTGGGTCGCGCGGGGGCTGCAACCGGCTGCGCGGCAGGTGCGGCGGCGGGTGCAGCGGCAGACGCGCTGAGCACGAAGTTGAGTGTAGCGCCCTGCGGCAGCACGACCCGCTGGCCCGTGGCTACCGCCGTCGCTCCGCTTGGTACATTCACGTGATGGCCAAACCCTTTGAGCACGGAGTTCATCGCGTTCATGGAGTTGTGGGCCGCATTCTGTGCTCCACTCGTCACCGTCGCCGATGTGCTCGCGACCGCAACGGGCTGGCCGTTGACGGAGACGGACGAAAGTTGCGCGACGTAGCCCGACCCATTGCTTGCCAGAGAAACCGTGGCAGCAGCGCCTTGCTCGATAGTGAAGCTGCCGGCGTTCACCGCCCTCGTGACGGAGGCGCGATACTGCTTCCCGGCAGGATCGCTGGCGGAGTCTACAGAGTCGATCATCCGGACTGACACTGCAGGCTCTTGCGCGCGCAGAGCGCGTGTAAAGGCTGGAAGGAATATCGAGAACGATAGGAGCCCGAAGAACGCTGAAGCTTTCACCTTGTGCATGCGGAATTTCCTCTGGGGCCCAGGTTGTAATCCGGATCGAGTCTGCCTTCAGGCAGTCGTGGCGTTACTGCTCACGCCGTGTTGTTCATGAGGCCTTGGCAGTCGAATGCGCGGGAGGCAGAGGAAGACCCGGGATGGCGCCGATTGCTCTCGCCACAAACAGGGTTTTCAAGGAGATTGATTTCTCTGCAACAGGGGCGCACTCTACCGGGGGGAAGCCCCATCCTACCTTGCCGCAAATACAAGGTCAAGAAATCGCCACCTTGATTCCGATGGGCTATTCTGATGAATTTTCCTCGGTCCAT
>JBATYG010000680.1:0-2638 GCA_049673945.1 Occallatibacter sp. | reverse complement strand
TAGCCGTATTTCTGCTTGTGGCTCAGGCTCTGCTGATCAATCGCCTGGCCGGATTACCATACCCTCTCTGGAATACCTCGCCGGGGAAGAGTGCCGCAGAAGACCTACGTGGGCGGTGAGCGCCAATTCTTCCGCCGGACTGTTTCCTATCCGCGGATTCTTTCCCGACGCTATTAAAACTGAGCAAGAACTGACGAGTCGGAAGATGCGTGGACCAAGACGGTGGTTCTACACGAACCGGACGCCTTCGCCGTAGCCTCACTCCCAGTTCTTCACCTTTGGCCAGAGCGCCTGGAGATTTCCATGAAGGCCTTTACAGATGAATACTGGCCCACGCTCATACGGCTCCAAATACGGATTTACATCCTGCTTAAATTCCACTACTGAGTCGAACTTGGTTTCGAGCGTCCTGCGGCTCTCGCCAAACACGATCATCACGCTACCCGTATAAGTGCGCGGTCCCCAGAAGAAATAATTCTGGTGACCGCTGATGGCCTCCGGCACATCCGGCCGGTACACGTTCACCGCGCTCGCGTCGCCATAGTTCTCCGTGTAGATCACGGCCTGTGCACGCTCCGCCTGCGGCAGCGAGTACCAGGCAGCGGCCAGCAAGTCCGCCTTCTGACGCCAATCCAGCATGTCGGCGAAGTACTGAGGCAGCGGCGCCGTGGCGCCATTTTCCATTTTCGGGGGTTGCAGATGGAACCGCTGTTGATATGCAAGAATTTTTGCCGGGGGCAGTACCGGGAGAATGATTGGCAACAGAATCGCGATGGCAAGCACGTTCATTGCCACGTAAACCGGCGTGAGCCCGCGCCGCAACCAGGCCTTGCGGAAGAGAAGATCCCAGGCGGCCGCCCCCGCGGCAAAATAGAGCGGATAAATGGCCGCAAGGTAATAGTCCTTGGCGTGCAGAATCATCATCAGGGGTAGATACAGCAGATACGTCACCCCAAGAAAGCGGAACGTCTGCGCCGCCCGGCTGAAGAGCAGCCACAGAATGCCTCCGACCCACAACGGAGCCATCAGAGGACCGAAGACGACCATCTGGTCCAGCACAAACGCGAGGGGGCCCACACGAACGTTCTTGCCGTTAATCTGATCGTTGTGCAGGAGCTCGAGCGTCGCCCAGTGGTGGTGAATCTCCCACAGCAAATTGGGCAGAATCAGCACGACCAGGAGCGCAAGGCCGATCGGGAACCATTTCGAAGCGAGTATCTTTCTCTGGCTGGTCATCAGCAGCGCCGCCAGCAGACAGGTAAGGAAGAAAACCTCGTTCCACTTGTTTTCGAGGCCCAGGCCCGCCGCCACGCCCAGCAGCACCCACCACAACGCCACTGTACGGCCACTGCGAATGCCGCGATCGGCCAGTCGCGCCAGCTCGATTGTCGCCAGCGCCACCGTCATCCAGAAGACCGGCTCAAACGTGCTCGTCGAAAAGGTCTCATCGCTGCCAATCACCATGGGCGCCAGCAGAATCCCCGTCATCGCCAGCGCTTGCGCCCAGCGTGAAGCGCCCATCCGCCATGCCAGCAGCCCCGTCATCGCAACTTCCGCTGCGCCCGCCAGCGAGGCAAAGGTCCGGAACAGGGCCAGCGATTGCAAGCCAAACAGCAAATCCGAAATGCGCGCGACCAAAGGAATGACGGGCGGCTGATCCACATACCCCCAGGCCAGATGCCGGCCGCACACGATGAAATACAACTCGTCACGAAAAATGCCGTACCCTGCATGTTGGATCGTTACCTGGCCCAGCGTTGACAGAACATACTTCAGCAGGCCAAACCCTACCGCCAGCCAAAAGGCGCCCTTCACCGATGCCGCGGTAAATTCCTGCGGCTCGGCAATTCTCGTCTCAGTCATCACCCTGGTTGTACCCCCATCGCTGCCCACAAATACTTCGCCAGCATCGAACCCTACGCATAGCTTATCCCCGGTGCTCCACGATCACCTATCCCTGAACCCGAAAGTGCCAATTAGAAAGGCATTCACAGGAAGATCGGCTGGCACACTCTCCGTCACTCCTTCGGCACCTTGCTGAACACTGATCGATGATTCGCTCTTGGCAGGAATTTCGCTGACGTGCGCGTACAGAGCCTTCGATCGCTCATGTTTCCGAATGAATCCGAGTGCGGCTTGGTGCCGTGATAGGTTGGACATGTTCCCCTTCTTGTTGGAGGCCGCATGTCTCTTTGCGGACGATTCAGCCGTGCCGTTGCCTTAATTGCTGTGTGCGTTGCTGCCGTGCTCGCAACAGCGCGCCTTGCAGCGCAGACCCCCGTGCACGCCGCGGCGCAGATTCCCATCGTTGACGCCAGCGACCTGCGCCAGCCCACTTCGTTGGATGAGGGATGGCTGGTCGAGGCCGGCGACAATCCCGAGTGGGCCGACCCGAATTACGACGACTCGCACTGGCATCGCTTCAATGCGCGTACCGACTCACTGCACACGCTCTATCCGGACCAGCGGCCCGAGGTGGTCTGGTATCGCCTGCACCTCACAGTGGCTCCGCTCGACACCGGCCTGGCCATCGAGGAATGGTATCTCGGCTCCGCATTCGAAATTTACTCGAATGGCGTAAGGATCATGCAGGTCGGTTCGGTCAGCCCGTTCTCAGCCTATGATATGAGGGCATACC
>JBATYG010000679.1:0-10492 GCA_049673945.1 Occallatibacter sp. | reverse complement strand
GCGCTCGCGTCTCTGGCGGGTGATGAGCTGAAGTCGCTCGAAGAGACAGAACTGGCAGGGCGCACCTATTCGACGGCGCTGATTGGGGCCGTTGGCGCGCTGCTGGCGCACGCCAATTCTCCCCTGTCGCAGGTGAACGCGATTGTTGTTGTGAATGGGCCGGGAAGCTTTACGGGTGTGCGCGTGGGGCTTGCCGCAGTAAAGGGGCTGGCCGAGCCGGCGCAGATCCCGGTGCTTGTTCTATCGCGCCTTGAAGTGCTGGCGGCCAAAGCCGGGATCGATTCGGCTGCTCTCGATGCACATCGGCGCGAAGTATTTCTCAGACACACAGCCGAAGGTGCCTCTCACGAATTGCTGGCGGGCAGGGTGGATCTCGATGGCATGCGCGTCCCCCCCGGCCGGGTCGCAGTGTGCGACGACGCTGCAGCGGAACTGCTGTATGCCGCGTGGCCGGAGACGAAGCAGCTTCGCGTTTCGCCGCCCACTGCGATGGATGCCATCAGGCTGGCAATCCCGCGCATCCGGGCAGGCGACTTCGCAGATCTGGTCCTGCTAGATGCGCACTATCTGCGCCGGTCGGATGCGGAGATCTTTGGCGAGCCTGAAAGAGCGGCGGCAAAAGCAAAATGATTGCGAAGAGCCCGGTTCACGTTCGGCCGATGATCGCCACCGATCTGGAGACCGTGCTGGGGATCGCCGACAGCCTGCCCGTGGCTCCTCAGTGGCCCAGGGATGCGTATCTCAGAGCGCTTGATGCGGCGGCTTCGGTAAAGCGCCTGGCGCTGGTTGCGGAGGAGCCGGCGAGCGGCCGGATCCTGGGTTTCATGGTGGCCAGCCTGACGCCGCCAGAGGCCGAACTCGAGACCATCGTGGTAGCTGCCATCTTCCAGCGGCGAGGTGTGGGCCGCACGCTTCTGCACCACGCGATGGGGGAGTTACGGTCCAGGAAGGTCTCTGAGGTTACGCTTGAAGTCAGAGCTTCAAACGACTCTGCAATTGGGCTTTATGCGAAGAATAATTTTAGGGAAGTGGGCAGACGTCTCCACTATTATTCCGATCCCGTTGAGGACGCAATCCTCATGTGGATGAAGATTTGAGCCGTACCCCTCGGCGCCAGATTTAGTCGAAAATGCGTGGCCCACCAATGCCTGCTGAATAGTGGGGCAGAAAATCCACAGGTTCGGCGATTTTTGTTTGCTGTCCGCTTGCTCTTTGCCGCGCCAGAGGGCTATATGTAATTTGTTCCTCAAAAACCGTGGAGGTGCTTGATGGAAGAAGTAAAGGATTCCACGCTGAGCGAAGAGATCCAACGCCTGCATGCTGAACATCGCCGCTACGCTCAGCGGTTGGACGAACTGATTCAGAAGCCGTACCTCTCAGAAGACGAGCAGCTTGAAGAGACGCGGCTGAAGAAACTTAAGCTCCACGCCAAGGACCTGATCCACGCTATCGAACACCGTGCCACGGTAATGGCGTAGGAATTAGCAGGAATCTGGCGATCCACACGATCGGTTTGCAGGCGCTTCAGATTGCCCACGGTAGTACTGTGCGCCCTGACCCTGCTACCGGTGATTCAACCGTATAATCGTTGGGACAATGGTTCGCGACGGTTACATATACGGGTTGAGTCTGTTTGTGGTAGCGGCGGTGGTGGCCTGGGCGACGCATAGCTGGCTGTGGGCGATTTTGCCCCTTCTGCTGGCTGCCTTCTTTTTGTGGTTTTTCCGCGATCCAACGCGCCAGATTCCCACTGGAGCGGGGTTGATTGTGTCTCCGGGAGATGGCCTGGTGACTGAAACCACCCGAATTGAGACCCCTGACGGTCCCCGGCAGCGCATCAGCATCTTTCTGAGCGTCTTCGACGTGCACGTGAACCGTTCGCCGATTGCCGGCGTCCTGACGTCGGTTCGATATCAGAAGGGCCAGTATCTCAATGCAATGAACCCCGCCTCGGCGGACCGGAACGAGCAGAATATTGTGACGGTGCGGGGTGACGGGTATGAGATCACGTTCAAGCAGATTGCCGGGCTCCTTGCCCGCAGGATTGTCTTCAATCCGCGCGAAGGTAGCAGCGTGCAGAGGGGACAGCGCGTGGGCCTGATCAAGTTCGGGTCCCGTGTGGACATTGTTCTCCCCCTGGAGGCGGCGCTGGCCGTGAAGGTTGGGCAGCGCGTCAGGGGCGGCGCAAGCGTTCTGGCCACGATGCCCGCGGAGCGACGCTCATGAATCAGGTTCGGCCCCAAGAGCGAACCAGGCCGCGGGCTCGTCCCGGGCGCGGCATGTATCTGCTGCCATCGCTGTTTACGGCCGGCAACATCGGTGCCGGATATTTTGCGATTGTGCAGACCATCGCGGCCATCAGCGGAAACGCAGAGATGCACCTGGACTGGGCCGCGATCGCTATTCTCTTCGCCATCCCCTTCGATGCGCTCGACGGGCGTATAGCGCGCATGACGAATACGTGCAGCGACTTCGGTAAAGAGCTGGACTCACTTGCCGATGTGATCACGTTTGGCGTGGCGCCAAGCCTGCTCGCCTTTGTCTGGGGCTTTCACTTTCTTCCCGATTCGCTCGACCCGCAACTGCGGCAGCACCTCGTGCAGGCGGGCGGGTTTGTCTGCTTCCTTTACTTGATTGGCGGGGCATCGCGCCTCGCGCGCTTCAACATCAGCCACGACGCGCAACCGCGCAACCCGGGGCGCCCTGACCGGAAGTATTTTGTGGGGATGCCAATTCCCGCCGCAGCCTGCCTGCTGGCGGCGACGGTGCACTATTTCTACGGGATTCCGGTGCAGGCGTGGTGGATTGCGATTCCCTGGCTGCTGCTGGTCGGGCTGAGCGGATTTCTGATGGTGAGCACCTGGCGGTTCTGGTCCGGCAAAGAGATCAACCTGTCGCGCAGGCATCCCTTCCAGCTGCTCTTTCTCTTGTCGATTGTCCTGTATGTTGCGCTTCGCTTTTCGAATGCCGTGCTGCTCGCGGCCGCATTGCTTTATATGTTCTCGGGAATCTGGGCGCGCGCAGCCTATTCCTGGTCGCGCAGGCGCAGAAGGCCGGGAGCAGCGGTTCATGGTTCTGCCTCGTCGGAGCCGGGACCGGCCACTCATCTGTAGTCTTCTAGCGTGGAAGAAGGAATCCCCGTGTACAAAATTGCCATTACCGGCGCCTCAACTTTACTTGGCAAGGAACTGAAGGACGCTCTCTCCGAGTCGCCCCTTGCCGCTGCGAATTATCTTCTGCTGGATGAAAATGAGGCCCTTGGCCAGCTGGATCAGGTCGGCGACGAGGTGACGTTCCTGCAGGCCATCGAGCCGGACGCCTTCGAGCAAGTGGACTTCACGTTCTTCTGCGGATCAGAGGAATTGACGCGCAAGCACTGGAAGCAGGCGCTGCGGTCGGGCTCGTCTGTGCTTGATCTCTCAGGTGCGCTCGACCAGGAAACCGGTGTGCTGGTCAGGGCGCCGTGGATCAGCTCCGATGTTGTGAGCGCCGATCTCTTTACGCCTGCTGTGGTGCCTGCTCATTCCGCCGCGCTGGCTTTGGCGCTCCTGATGGAGCGGCTGCAACAAACCGCGCCGGTGAAGAGCATCGCCGCCACGCTGCTGCTGCCGGCGAGCGAATTTGGCCGGGAGGCGATGGACGAGCTTCATCAGCAGACGGTTAATCTGCTGAGCTTTCAGGCAATGCCGAGAGCCATTTTTGACGCACAGGCTGCCTACAACCTGCTGTCCGGCCTCGGCGAAAGTGCGAAGGCCAACCTTGGTGCGATCGACGCACGCGTTCGACGTCACTTTTCAGTGCTGGCAGCGAATCGCTGGCCTGCCCTTGCCCTGCAGTCGATTCTTGCGCCTGCTTTTCACGGGCATGCATTCTCAGTGGCGGTGGAGTTTGAAAGGCCGGTGGAGATTGCCGCGCTTGAGGAGGCGATGAGCGGCGATCATCTGGACCTGGTTCTGGAGGACACCGATTCGCCATCGAATCTTGCCGCGACCGGCCAGAACGACGTACTGGTGAGGCTGCGCAGCGAGCGGAATACGCGCCACCCGGCCGAGAGCCAGCGGCTGTGGCTGTGGGCGGCGTCAGACAATCTGCGGCTCTACGCACAGAACGCTGTGGAATGTGCGCTGGATCTGCGGCGGCTGCGGCCGCAGGGCACGGTGCAGTAGCGGCGAATCAATCGCCGGCGCACCAGCGGGTCCAGAGCTGCTCGATGTAGCTGTCCGTCATTCCTGCGATGTAATCGGCTGCCGTGCGTGCTAGGCCCTCGGAGGCGATCTGTGCCTGGTGATCGGGTGGCAGCAGCGCGGGATCGTCCACGATAACGGCGAAGACACTCTCGACGACCTTGGCGGCGTGGTGATGGATCTCCTCCATTCCGGACGAATTGTAGAAATTCTGATAGAGGAAGGCTTTGGCGCTGGCGCGTTCGGCTTCAAGG
Organism: Occallatibacter sp.; assembly: GCA_049673945.1. GTDB lineage: Bacteria > Acidobacteriota > Terriglobia > Terriglobales > Acidobacteriaceae > Telmatobacter. The sequence goes on along the minus strand of JBATYG010000679.1, from coordinate 6,054 downwards.
CCAGGGCTCAATGCGACGACCCGCGCGGGCAGATGCCGGATTTCATTCAGCGTGCGAGCGCCCGAAGCGGCCACGAGCCGACGGATCTCCTGGATCAGGTCAGTGACGAGAGTGTTGAGCACGCGGCGCAGTGTCTCGTTGATGAGCACGCGCTCGGATGCCTTGGGATACTCCCGAACGGCAATATCGTGGAAACGGCGAAACAGCGATACGCCTTCGCAGACGCCGGATAACGAGAGAATGCCGGAGTCGAGTCCATCCTCAAGGTCGGCGGTGAGGTAGGCAATTTCGTCGGCCAGGTCGATGATCTGCGCCTCGACCGGCGGGCGCAGATCGAGGAAGTACTCAGCCAGCGCAGGGAAGCTGACGGCGGAGTAATCCCGGGAGTGCTTAATGATCCCCTCCCGCACACCCAATGTCAGGTTGAGGCCGCGAAAGCGCGCATAGCGCTCTTCAAACCAGGTGACGATTCGCAGAGCGTGCAGGTTGTGATCGAAATGAAGGCCGTGCCCTCGCAGCGCCTGGTCGAGAGCTTTTTCACCGGCATGGCCAAAGGGCGGGTGTCCGATGTCATGCGCCAGGGCAAGCGCCTCGGTCAGATCGACGTTGAGGCCAAGCGCTCTGGCTAGCGTGCGGGAAATCTGTGTGACTTCGAGAGTGTGTGTCAGACGGCTGCGAAAGTGATCGCCGGGCGGCCCGTCCGGGAGACGCGAAAAGACCTGGGTTTTGCCGGCAAGACGGCGGAACGCGCGTGTGTGCAGGATGCGCGCCCCATCTCTCGCGAAGGGCGTGCGGTAGGGATGAGGCGGTTCATCGTGAGCGCGTGCGGTGAGCGTGCCATTGCTATCGGCCGCGATCGCAGATGGGAGCCGTTCCAAAGTTGTGGAACCTTGGGGCACGTTGGTGGCGGCTTTGTCTTCCACGTCCTGTTTATATCGTACTGTCGGCATTGGACAAATCCTCCGGTGCGGGCGTACGATCCGTGCGCGACTTTCGGAGGGATATGCACATTGTCTTTCTTGCATACGCCGCAGACCGCAAAAGTATTGACCGGGAGGCAGGCATGCGAACGATCAAGCAATCTGTGCTGACGATTCTGGCTCTGGCGCTCGTCCTGGTGTCGGGGTGCAGCAGGCACTCGACCAAGGAGGTCTATTACCTGGTTTCAACCAACTTGTCATTGCCGTATTGGCAGACCGCTGCAGCGGGATTTAACCGTGCGGCGGCACAGCTCGGGGTTACGGCCAAAGTTGTCGGACCCGGAAACTATGACCCGCAGGCTGCCCTGACGGAGTTTCGTAAGGCGGTCGCCGCCAAGCCGGCCGGAATTCTCGTCTCGGTTCCCGACGCCTCATTGTTCGAGCCGGAGATCGATTCGGCAATCCAGGCTGGAGTTCCCGTGATCACGATCGATTCGGATGCTGTGGGGAGCCGTCGCCTGTACTTCGTCGGGACGAATAACCTGGAAGCGGGCAGAATGGGGGGCCGTCGGCTCATTGAAAAACTGGGAGGTCGGGGCAACGTCGTCTTCTTTACCCTCGCCGGTCAGCCCAATATCGAAGAGCGGCTCAAGGGATTCAAAGATGCACTGTCCGCGCGTCCGGATATCCATATCGTCGACGTGATCGACACAAAGAGCGACCCGAGGGTGGCTTTCGATCAGGCACAGAAGTATCTTGCGCTCACCGGCCCGAAGAAGATTGATGGCTTCGTCTGCCTGGAGTCGGCAGGAGGCAAGCCGATTTCCGACGCCATCAGCAGGTCCAACGCCAGCGACCGGGTGCTAATTGCGTGGGATGCAAATCCGGATACGCTGGAAGGGATCAAGGCCGGGACGATCGACTCGACGCTCGTTCAGAAGCCCTTCACGATGGCCTATTTTGGCCTGAAGGGGCTTGATGAGATCTTCCATGCCCATCCAGGAAACCTGAATAGGGATTTCGGCGCCGATCCGTTTTCGCCCTTTCCAGTCTTCGTCGATACGGGTACGTCCCTGGTCGATAAGAACAACGTTGACAACTACATTTCTGCTGCGGCGCAGGCTCGCTAAACCGTAGCCCAATCCGTTCCAGAATGGGGCACAAAGAGAAGCGGCGGCCATCAAAGGCCGCCGATCTCGCTGATCGATTGATGACGTTCGATGCCTATTCCGGTTTGGGCACGCCCGTAAGGCTGTCTTCCTTGGCCAGGCGCACGCGAGCGCTTTCAAGCTTGCGCTGCAGCTTGGCAACATCAGCCGGCTCCACGTCGGGGGCCAAAGATTTTGAAAACGCTGCCAGAGAAAGCTGCCATTGCGCCGCGGCAAGGCGGATGCGGCCGGTCTTTTCGTAAAGGTCGCCGAGATGTTCGTGAACGGTCGGGTCAGTCTGATCGCGCGCAACCGCCTGGCGCAGATTCTCTTCGGCGAGTTCGTACTGGCCCATCTTGAAGTAGGCCCAGCCCAGCGAATCGAGATAGGCGCCATTCATGGGATCGAGCTCGACCGCCTTGCGGATCATTTTCACCGCTTCAGGGAGCTTGGTGCCTTTATCGGCAAGCATGTAGCCAAGGTAGTTGAGCACCATGGCGTTCGAGGGATCGATATCGAGGGCCTGGCGGAAGTAGTCTTCCGCAGGTTCGTAGTGCTTCTGACGTTCGGCCAACGCTCCCCGTAGAAAGAAGATATAGATTCGATCATCCTTCTTTGAAGTGAGCGCGCTCGCCTTATCCAGTGCATCTTCGGCGTCTTTCCAGCGATGCAGCCGCGTGTACATCTGGGCGAGCGTAAGCCATACGCTGCGATCCTCGTCGGTGTTGTTGAGCAGCCCCTTGGCCAGGTTCAGGCCTTCGTCCACTTTTCCCTGATCAGCCATCTCACCGGCGAGCATCAACTTCAAATCGTTGTTTTTCGGGTTGGCGGCAACAGCCTTCTGAGAAACTTCGATGGCCTTGTCGAACATCTTGGCGTCGCGATAGGTATCCACCTGCCCCTGGTAGCCGCGAAGGGTTTGATCGCCGCCCATGTCAATCAGCTTCTGATACGCGGCGATCGCCAGGTCAGTCTTGTTCTGCTCGTGGTAAACCGCGCCGAGCCGCTCGAGGAAAATGCCGCGATTGTTCTTTTCTTCGGCGGTGTAAGCGCCGTTGGCGTGCGAGGTGAGGTCAACCATGTGCTGATAAACCTCGACGGCCTCATCGTCCCGGCCCAGCACGTCAAGAAGCAATCCTTCGTTATAGCCGGCCTCAAGATTGTCAGGGTCCTTCTTGACGACCTTGCGAATCGTAACCAGAGCGTCTTCATATTTGCCCTGGCGGCGCTGAATCTCAGCGATATGAATCAGAGTACTCACATCGTCAGGGTCTGCATCAGAGGCGTCGCGGTATTCCTTGAGAGCCTCGTCGAGCTGGTCGTCGTTCAACAAAGCCTGAGCCAGCGCGCTCATCGTGCGCGCGTCGCCCGGCTCAATATCGACGGCACGCCTGTATGCGGCGATTGCGTCCTTTGGGCGCTTCAACTGATCGTAGGCAGCGCCGAGAGCAAACTCCATCTTGCTGGTTCGATCGGATTCTGGAACAGCTTCAATGACCTTTGCCGCATGATCGATATCGCCGCTCTCTGCATAGAGGCGAGCAAGATTCAGCACGACATCTTCTGAATCGGGGTCGATTGCCTGCGCTGTCTTGAACTGCTCTTCTGCCTTCTGGGGCTCGTGCTTCACAGTGTAAAGCTGGCCGAGCACCATGCGATTCTCGACGCTCTTCGGATCGAGGGCGACAATCTTTTCATACTCCGCAATTGCCTCGTCGAGAGCGTTTCCCTTCGGTGAAGAGGAAGAAACCGCATTCTGCGATTCGCTCAATTGCCGCAGGTAAATGCGCCCGAGCAGCTTATGTGCGTCGACATCATCGGGGCTTGTCTTCAGAAGTCCGCGCGCCGTGGCTTCAGCCTCGTGCACCCTGCCCACGCGGAAGTAGAGATCGGCGAGCGCGTCGTTGAGCTCGGCAGAGCCCGGGTCAGCGTCGAGCGCGTCCTTGTACTCCTCGATGGCGTGAGTCACGTATTCGGGCTGGCCGGAGTTGACCGCTTCCTCTTCGTAGATATCCGCCAAAGCAGAGTGGTAGTAAGCCTTGGCGCGATCCGGTTCGGAGGTCGTCGCTTCTGCCGCCGACTGACCGGAGGGCTTTGCCTCCGCAGCCTGGGCAGGAGCCGGGGAGGCATCTTTGGGGGCAGATGCCTGCGCGCAGGCGCCGACAGCCGAGGGGACAATAAAGGAAGCGGCGGCCAGCGAAAGCCAAAAGGAACGCAGTAAAGCTCGTGATTTCATCATACTAGGGGATTCCATCGCCTTTCGAGGCGGGCCAAACGTGGGCGACCTCTTCCCGGATTCAGACAAGAAAAGACCGGCAGGTTACCGGGCGGGCCTGCCTACCGTTAAAGACGATTTTACCTAGGATTAGTCGCAGGCGCGCGGTCGAATGCAAGCATTTTGCGGCATGCGGGTAACTCCATGAACGGAGAAGCGCACAACGTGGTCCCCACTGCCGGCGCCGCTTCCTCTTGCCGGTCTGCAGTTCGAAATCAATGGCGGAAGTGGCGCATTCCGGTGAAGACCATCGCCATGCCGAGTTTGTCGGCTGCGGCGATCACATCCTGATCCTTTACGGAGCCACCGGGCTGAATGACTGCGGTTGCGCCGGCCGCGGCTACTGCCTCAAGTCCGTCTGGAAACGGGAAAAACGCATCCGATGCGACGACCGTTCCCTCGAGCGGGAGGACGGCTTTCTGCGCGCCGATGCGGGCCGCGTCGACGCGGCTCATCTGCCCGGCGCCGATGCCGACGGTCTGGCCTTCCCGCGCGTAAACAATGGCGTTCGACTTGACGTGCTTGCAGACCCGCCACGCAAAGAGCAGGCCGCGCAGTTCCTCGGTGGTGGGCGGGCGCCAGGTCACGACATCCAGCTCCGTCTCTGTCACGCGTCCGGTATCCGCATCCTGCAGCAGCAGTCCGCCGGAAACGTGCTTGATGACCGGGCGGACCGCCGCCGGATTGATTTGAACGAGGCGGAGATTCTTCTTCGCGCCCAAGCGCTCAAGGGCTTCGGGCGTGAAGGAGGGCGCCGCGATGGCCTCGACGAAGAGCTTCGCGATCTCCTCGGCAGCCGCTGCGTCTACCGGGCGGTTGATGCCGATGACGCTGCCGAACGCCGATACCGGATCGCAGGCGAGCGCTTTTTGATAGGCCTCAAACACCGACTCGCCTGTTGCCGCGCCGCAGGGATTGGTGTGTTTGATGATAGCGACCATCGGCTCGTCGAACTCGCGCGTGAGCTCCCAGCAGGCATCGAGATCCACCAGGTTGTTAAAGCTGAGTTCCTTGCCCTGAAGCTGCTTCGCGCCGGCGACGCCAAGGCCCGAGCCATCCGAGTAAAGGGCCGCGCGCTGGTGGGGGTTTTCACCATAACGCAGAGACTGCGCCAGGCGGAAGTTGACGCGCAGCGTCCCCGGCAGGGAACTGGAGTTGGGGTTTGCGGGCTTTTCAGCAGAAGGCGCCTCAGCAATGCGCTCAAGGGTTGCCGCGATGGCGGAGTCGTAAGCGGCGGTCACAGCGAAAGCCTGCTTCGCCAGCTTCCATCGCGTCTCTCGGCTCAACGAGCCCTTGGTGCGCTGCAGTTCTTCAATGAGAGAAGGGTAATCCTCCACGCGGGTAACAATCGCGACGTCTTCGAAGTTCTTGGCTGCGGAACGCACCATGGAGGGTCCGCCGATGTCGATGTTTTCGATGAGGTGGCCGAAGGCGACGCCGGGCTGTGCCGCGGTCTTCTCAAAGGCGTAGAGATTCACAACGACCATGTCGATGGGCTCGATGCCATGCTCGGCGACGGCGGCTTCGTGCGCCTCGTTGCCCCGAATGTAGAGCAGGCCTCCGTGCACACGGGGATGCAACGTCTTGACGCGTCCGTCGAGCATCTCGGGAAAGCCGGTGAGCTCGCTGATGTCCTTGACTACGAGGCCAGCTTCGCGAAGCGCGCGCGCGGTGCCGCCGGTCGAAACCAGCTCAACGCCAAAGCTCGCAA
>JBATYG010000678.1:0-4418 GCA_049673945.1 Occallatibacter sp. | reverse complement strand
ACGTGCAGATCGTCGTACTCGAGATTCAGCGGCAGGCCAATGCCCTCGCGCGCGATTGCGGCGGTGAGTGTGGTGATGGTGTCGAGGTTGAGCGTGTCGCCAAACTCATAGCGGCGCGGTGCGCCGCCAGCCTCAACGCCGGTGGCCCAATGGCGCGTGTCATGGCGGCCGAAGTTCGATTTGCCGAGCGACCCGAGCAGGTCGCGCAGCGTCTTGTAGCCGAGAAAGTCGAGGCTCTTGTCGGTCACTTCGAAGCGCACTTCGCCTTCTGCTTCGCCGACGTGGCCGCCCCCCGGAATTGCTTGATTCCGATCTTCAGAGGAGGAAATGTAACTCTGCTGCTCGAGCCGCTGGAGGAGCTTCTCGATCAGCTCATCGAGTTTGCCCTCGGCCGACATCTGATCGATTTGCTGCTGCATCGACTCGTCGAAGAACTCGCCGGACTCGAGGATGCGGCGCAGGGCTTCGCGCAGATCATCCAGGTTGTCACCGTACGCCTGAAGGTCCGCGTAGGGGTCGCGAAAGCCGGAGTCAAGGAAGTAGTCAGAGAGCGCCTCAAGCAGCCCCTCGAGATCGATCTCCGAGGCGAGGTCGCCGCTGTATTTTGTGTAGCGAATGCCCTTCATGGGGATAATCCTCGGCCCGTCGCCCGCTAGTTGTAACCGCCTCGTCCGGAGCCCCGGCGGCCGCGCTGCCACTCGGCAAACTCATTTTCAACGTCGGGCCGATCCTGCACGCGCCCGGTCTTCTCCTGCGCGGTAAAGACGCGCTCTTCGCTGCGGCTTAACCTGCGGTGCGCCACCATGCCTTCGAGCAGGAACTCCGCGGCGGCGACGACGCGATGCCGATCGCCCGAAGCCTTGAGGTCCAACGGCGCGAGCTTGTCGAAGAGACCGTGAATCTGCTTGAGATCGGCGAATGCGGCGGCGGTGGATTGGTCGTCGTCAAGCTTCACCGAACCGCCAAGGTTGAACCATTGCTCGATCTGCTGCGTGTCGGTTTCGACGAAGTAACGGTCGTAGATTTTGCCCACTGCGGTGTGAATGAGATCGCGCACGACCTTGTCGGCTCCGCGCATCTCGCCTTCGTATTCGAGCTCAAGTTTGCCGGTGATGCCGGGCAGAGCGGCGAAGAGGTCGCTGATGCGCGGCAGCACCAGCGGCTCATTCTGCATGATGGCGCGCCGCTCGGCATTGGAGAGAATCAGTTCTATCGTGGAAATGGGTAAACGCTGGCTGACGCCGCTACGCTTGTCGACCTTCTTGTCTTCGCGGGCAGAGAAGGCAACCTGCTCGACGATCTCGCGCAGGTATTGCGGAATCTCAATGGGCAGCGCGCCACGCTCAGACCACGCTTCCTGCGCGGTGATGGCGATTCCCTCTTCGAGAGTTTCGGGGTAGTGGGTACGAATCTCCGAGCCGACGCGGTCTTTGAGCGGCGTGACGATCTTGCCGCGCGCGGTGTAGTCCTCTGGGTTGGCGCTGAAGACGAGGGCAACGTCGAGCGCCAGGCGCACCGGGTAGCCCTTAATCTGGACATCGCCTTCCTGCATGATATTGAAGAGCGCCACCTGGATCTTGCCGGCGAGGTCAGGCAATTCATTGATGGCGAAGATGCCGCGGTTGGCGCGAGGCAGCAGGCCATAGTGCATGGTCAGCTCGCTTGAAAGATCCTGCGAGCCGCGCGCTGCCTTGATGGGGTCGAGATCGCCGATGAGGTCAGCGACGGTGACATCGGGTGTGGCGAGTTTCTCAACGTAGCGCTCGTCGCGCGTGAGCCAGGCGATAGCAGTGGCGTCGCCGCGCTCGGCCACCAGGTCGCGGCAGCGCCGGCACAGCGGCGCGTAGGGATTGTCGCGGATTTCACAGCCAGCGATGTAGGGCAGACGCTCGTCTAGCAGCGCGGTGAGCGCGCGCAGGATGCGGCTCTTGGCCTGGCCACGCAGACCGAGCAGGATGAAGTTCTGCTTTGAGAGGACCGCGTTGACGATCTGCGGCACGACCGTATCTTCGTAGCCCACGATGCCCGGGAAGAGCGATTCCCGCTGGCGGAGCCGTGCGATAAGGTTGGCGCGCAGCTCGTCTTTCACTGTGCGCTTCCTGAGGCAGGCCTCGGAATACGAGGTGTTCCTGCGCAGTTCCCCGAGGGTCTGGGGAAGAGTGAGAGCTGTCGCCATCGGTGGCTCCTGTGTGCCGTTCTCAGCAGCAACGGCACTTTTGATGTAGACGCGCCGCGATCCGAATCGCTTTCGGTTCACACCGTCAGGTTTAGATGCAGCCCGAGTTTTTCTCGGAGTTGGCGCGCTGCGGGGACGCGAGCCGTACCTCAGGCATGGGGCAGCGGCCATGCACGCAGTATGCTCCGTTTCGCGCGAATCTCCAAGGCGGCGCGGCGGAAGAGCGCGGCCGTTCTGCGCGTAACTTCAACGGATTGACGGCTTCCCCTATTCCCTCCCTCGCGATGGTTGGAAAGCCCCAGAGTCATCGGCTATTCTGCTTGCGCGATCCTTGCAAATTCGAAGTGTCCGAATTGTGCCAACTGGCGTAGCCCGAGAGCGCCCCGAACCGGAGAAACAGGAAACCTGACCTCGATGCGCATCCCAATCCTCGGCTTTCTGGTCGCAGCATGCTGTTCCGCAATTTGTTGCGCGCAGGCGCACGAAAACTACGCTCCTGCGGAGGCGAAGAACCCGGCACCCGTCATGGCGCCGCCGCCTGCGCCCGCGATTCCTCCGCCGCCTCCGTTTGCGAGCTCGGCAATCCTCGGTTCATCTCTCGACACCGTGAAGCAGACTCTCGATGCGGTGCGCGTGGATAAATGGAAGCGCGGCACGGTGCGGGATGAAGCGACCGACGACATCAACTCAATCCAGCGAGAGATTCAGGAGAACCTGCCGCCGCTGATGCAGCAGGCCGACGCCGCGCAGGGAGCGTTGAGCAAGGTGCTGCCGGTCGCGGCGCACGTGGACGCGCTTTACGACGTGCTGCTGCGCGTGCTGGAGGCGGCGCGCATCTCCGCGCCGGACGAACAGGCCTCGGCAATCCGGCAGGCACTGAACGGCCTCAGCAGCGCGCGTCTCTCCCTTGACAAGCACATTCTCGAACGCGCAACCGCACAGGAGAAGCAGGTCAATGACCTTCACGCGGTGATGGAAAAGCAGGCTGCCTTCAAATGCCCGGCCCCGCCACCGACGCCGGTCTGCTCGAAGCCGCCGGTGAAGAAGCCGCGGAAGAAGACAACGACCGCGCCGAATGCGAATCCGCCGGGCCCGGAAACGAAACCTGCCGCGAAGCCTGCCGCGATTGTGGCGCCGCCCAAGCAATAGAAGCGCGTCGCTCAGGCTTCAACGGGCATATCGTTTGCAGTGCCACTCCCACGCGGTGCGAACAATGTCATCCAGCTGCGTATCGCGGGGCTTCCAGCCCATCTCGCGAATTGCCTTTTCAGAGCTGGCGACGAGGATGGCGGGGTCTCCCGGGCGGCGGGGATGGACTTCCACTGGAATCGCATGGCCGGTAACGCGCCGCGCCGACTCGATGACCTGCTGCACGCTGAAACCGCGCCCGTTGCCGAGGTTGAAGATCAGCCGGTCGCTGCTCTCAAGGGCCTTGAGGGCCAGGAAGTGGGCGTCTGCGAGATCGGAGACGTGAATGTAGTCGCGGATACAGGTGCCGTCAGGGGTGGGGTAATCGTCGCCGTAGACCCGGATCGACTGCCGGCGGCCCAAGGCGACGTCGAGAATTAGCGGGATAAGGTGCGACTCGGGCTCGTGGGCCTCTCCACGGACGACGCCGTTGGGCGATTCCGGTGCGCCGGCAACGTTGAAGTAGCGCAGCGAAGCATAGCGCAGGCCATAAATCTGGTTGAACCAGCGCAGCATGTGTTCGACGAGGAGCTTGGATTCACCGTACACATTGGTCGGTTTGAGGTGCGCATCCTCTGTGATTGGAATAGATTCCGGCTCGCCATAAACGGCCGCGGTTGAGGAAAAAACCAGCCGGCGAGGCCCGTGAGCGAACATCGACTCGAGAAGGGTAAGGGTGACGGCCGTGTTATTGCGGAAATAGATCTCGGGGCGCACCATGGACTCGCCGGCTTCGGTGAGCGCGGCAAAGTGCAAAACGGCATCGAAAGGGACGCCGGATTGTGCGGCCTCGATGAAGATGCTGTCGAGCAGCGGGCGATCGGCGAGATCGCCTTCGATAAACTCAACGCCGGAAGGCAGGAGCTCACGGCGGCCGTGGCTCAAATTATCAAATACAATGGCTTTGTGGCCGGCATCGGCGAGACGTGCGCTTACCGTGCCTCCGATATAACCTGCACCGCCGGTAACCAGAATCTTCATAAAAGACTGTCTTCCGTGAGCACTTTGGGATACCGTAAGTCTATTACACTAGGCAGGGCGGATTGGCCGATTC
>JBATYG010000677.1:0-14155 GCA_049673945.1 Occallatibacter sp. | reverse complement strand
CCAGCTATGTGGGCCTGATTCCCAGCGAGCACTCCTCGGGAGGCCGGCAGCGGCTGGGCGCCATTACCAAGCAGGGCAACCGTTTTATGCGCCAACCTGCTGGTTGAGGCGGCGCAGTCGGAGTTCTGGTCCTCAACCCTCTGGCCGATTCAGCGGTGCTTACGCACCGCCCAGTCGAACTGTCCCTTGACAACGCCTTCCTCCTTATCGAGGGGCACCCGGCGATTGTTTTCGCCGTTCCTAATGGGCGTCCTAGTAGCGCTCGAGGAATTCGGGGGCGACGGGATTTTCAAAGAGTGCGGCGGCGCGGGTGACGATGGTGAGGCCGGAGGGCGTGACGAAGTAGCGGCGCTTGTCTTCAACGGGATCGTAACCGATCACTGTGCCTTCGGGGATATGGACGTCGCGGTCGATGATGGCGCGGCGGATGCGGCAGTGGCGGCCGATGTTGACGTGCGAAAAGATGATGCTTGCATCGACGTCGGAGTAGGAGTTGACGCGGACGTCCTGCGACAGCACGGAGTTCGACACGGAGGCTCCGGAGATGATGACGCCGGCGGTGATGACGGAGTTGACGGCCATGCCGGTGCGGCCCGGCTCGCCGAAGACGAACTTGGCGGGCGGGTACTGGCGGACGCGGGTGCGGATGGGCCAGCTCTTGTCGTAGAGATTGAAGGTCGGCGAAACGGAGCAGAGGTCCATGTTCGCGTCGTAGTAGGCGTCGAGGGTGCCGACGTCGCGCCAGTAGAGGGCCTGCTGCTTGTTCTCGTCCACGAAGCTGTAGGCCATCATGCGTTTCTGGCCGAGCATTTCAGGCAGGATGTTGTGGCCGAAGTCGTGCTTTGAGGCGGGGTCTTCGGCGTCGGCGATGAGCGCCTTGATAAGCACTTCAGTTTCGAAGATGTAGATGCCCATGGAGGCGTCGACCGCATCGGGGTTGAAGGGCGAGCGCACGGTTGTGGTGGCGGGTTTCTCCTGGAAGCCTGTGACTTCGCCGCTCTTGGCGACCTCGACGATGCCGAACTGCTTGACCTCGTCGGGTGAGATGGGCAGGGTAGCGATGGTGACATCGGCCTTCATATCGACGTGGTAGGCGAGCATGCGGCTGTAGTCCATCTTGTAGATGTGGTCGCCGCCGAGCACGATCACGTGCTTTGGCTGCTCGCTGCCGATCGAGTAGATGTTCTGATAGACGGCGTCGGCGGTGCCCATGTACCAGTTGGCGCCGGTGCGCTGCATGGGAGGCATCAGCTCGAAGAATTCGCCAAGCTCTTGGGCGACAACGCCTGACCAGCCTTCGCGGATATGGCGGTTGAGCGAGAGCGCCTTGTACTGGGTGAGGACGTAGACGCGGCGGAGGCCGGAGTTGATGCAGTTGGAAAGCGTGATGTCGATGATGCGGTAGTGGCCGCCGAAGGGGACGGCAGGCTTGGCGCGGTCGCGCGTGAGCGGAAAGAGGCGCTCCCCGGCGCCGCCTGCGAGCAATACCCCGAGCGTGTCCCTCATATCCGCGGCAACCCTGCCTTCTCTGTTCCCAACCGGCTTAACGGCGACGGAAATCCCAAGCGGTCCCAAACGGGTACGGCGTTGTTGGGGCGGCTACTCTCTGAACGGTGGAGAATACCACACGGCCAAGAGGGCGCGCAGCACCACGCATGAGGAATGAAGAATCCCGAGGCAAGTTCCCAGGGTTCGGGCCTAACGTCTCTTCTTGAACTTGTACTGGACGCCGACGGAGATGGCGAAGTTGACATCGGTCTGGGTGGTCATTGCGCCGTAGTTGATGCCGTAACGGGTGAAGATGGCATCGGGCGTGATGCGGAAGACCCAGCGCGGCGAGCGGTTGAGATCGATGTGTCCGCCGATGATGGCGGCGGGTGCAACCTGGTTGTTGTAAAAGCCGCAGCAGGAAGGGCCCAGGCCGCGGAGGTCCTCTTCGAAGTTGCCCCTGACGCCGCCGAACATGGCATGGGCGATGAGCGCGCCGTGCTTGTTGTGGGGGCCGAGCCATTCCGGGCCGGCAACGAAGAAGGTTTCGCTGACGAAGGGGCCGTTGATGAGCTGCTGCTGCGTATTGTTGCCGTAGCCGGCGCCAGAGGTGCCGAGATAGTAGCGGAAGCTGCCTTCAGCGGCCCAGCGTCTTGCGAACCACCATGAGCCGTTGGCGTCGATGCCGCCGAGGTTCGCGCCTTGCAGCAGCGTGGGGCCTGCCTTCATGTGGCGATAGGCGGCGCCGATGGAGAGATCGTAGCGGTTGTCGTAGCGCACGTTGGCCAGGGGGTCGAGAACGACATAGGTCGGCGTGCTGCGCTGGGGCGCGGCGGTTGAGGAGCTCTGGGCCTGGTTCTGACCCTGGTTCTGGGCCTGGCCCGGATCCTGACCCTGGGCGCCGGGCGCGAGGGTAAGCGCCAGCACACCGAGGGCGCCGAAAACAACAGAAAATCTAACTGAAAGACGCATCATGAAACAGATTACAGGACCGCGCCGAGGGGGGACAAACAGGCCCGGAGCGAGCACTTTCTTGAGAGATGGCAGAGCTGCCGCAGGTTGCTCAGACGGCAACGGCATTCGGATTCGAAGGCCTGAGGGATAGACGCATCGGCGGGCGGGCGGAAAGCAGGCAGGGGACGGGCAAGGGCGGGGGGCAAGGTGCCGGCAACCGGTGAGGATCAGAGCTCGCAGGTCTCGGTGTGACGGGCGTAAACGACGTAGCGGGCCGTCTTCAAAACTTCGAGCAGATCGTCGATGCCCGAACCGGAAAAGGGCGCGGCGTGCGTTCGCCACTCGATGGGGAGGTGGCTGAAGATGAGGCCCGCGCGGGGCACGTGGTAGCCGCTGGTGATCACTTCAGCAGAGCGCCAGCCGCGGCGCTCGAGGATGCGGGTGGAGTAGCAGGCGTTCTGAATGGTATCGCGCGCGCTGGGCTCGACGACGATGGCAGAGGCGGGAATGCCCTCGGCTTCGGCGGAATGAGCCATGACTTCGGCTTCGACAAAGCTGTTATGCACGGCGGCTCCGGTGAAGACGATTTGGGGCGCGACGCCACGCTCGTATTCGTGCACGGCTTCAGTGACGCGGCTGAGCATGTCGGGGGTGGGGTTGCCGTCGCTGTCGGCGTGAGTTCCCAGCACCACGATGGCGTCAAAGCGGGTGAGGGTGGTGTTCGAGGCCGGAGCGGTGGCGCGCGCGATGATGGCCCAGAGCAGGATCGTGGCACCGCATAGACCCGAGGTGAGCAGAATGCGCAGGCGCCAGCCGATTTTCCTGCGCCGCGGCTGAATAGAGCGATGGGGGCGCCGGCGCGAAGGCTTCTGGCGCCGCAGGGGCCGGGGGGGTCCGATGGCAGGCAAAGGGGAGGCTCTCCAGACTCCACTTTATCGCGCGCACGGCGGCGGACTGGCGATGGCGTGTAGTTACTGAGTTTGGTCAGGTGTGTTGGGTGCGTCAGGCCGGGTCCGGTCAGGCCAGGTCGAGCGGCTCGTTCCAGGCTGAGAAGGCGATCTCGCTCAGCGGTTTGCGGGTGCGGGTCGCGGTTTCAGAGCCGAGCAGCTTCTCGTTGGGCAGGGCGGAAGGCTCGCCCTGGTGGCCGATGGCCATGACCGAGCCGAGCAGGAAATCCTCTGGAATTCCGAGAGCCTGGCGGATGGCGGCGTGGTCGAAGCCGGCCATCTGGTGGGTGACGAGGCCGAGTGCGGCCGCCTGGAGGGTAATCAACATGGTGGCGGCTCCCAAGTCATAGAAGGCATAGGCATTGGGGGTGTCATTGCGGGCGAAGCGGGTTCTGGCGACGCCCAGCATCAACACCGCAACGTGGGCTGCCCAGATCTGGTTGCCGGGGTTGAGGCATGCCGCTATCTTGCTGTGGGTTTGCGAGTTGCGACGGCCTACCAGGTAGCGCCAGGGCTGTTCATTGGAGGAAGAAGGTGCCCAGCGCGCGGCCTCAAAGATCAGGCGCAGGTCGGCGAGGCTGACTTCGCGACTGTCATAGGAACGCGGGCTCCAGCGCTCGAGGATGATGGGCAACACGCCATCGACGGCGGGGGCGTGCTTGGCGCGGTGGGCTTCGGCGGCGGATAGGGTCATAAATAAGGAAACCTCCACAGGCGCATTCAAGCGGGCGTACCTAACTATTTCGATAGCGGTGGGCGGTTGCGGGATACAGCGAGTTGTGAAAAAGCACACGGCCGGTTGATGCTTACGGGTGCTGCGGCAGATCGCAACAGTCCTTTTTGCATGAACAAATCATGCTTGCCCGAACCAATCGCGCTGCGGATTGCCGCTTTCAAGAGGAATCACCGCCACCCATTCTTCGGTGGCGTCCTTCAAAGCGGAAATTTCCACACCGCGCGCAACATTCATACGAATTTAAGTTGATTGCCCGTGAGCATCTGAGAAAATCGGTCGCAGGGACTCCAGAAAACCTGCTTGCTCAAACAAAACCAGCTGAACTTCTGCTTCAGATCAGAACTGGTTATCGCAGACAAGGGAACCGATAGGCGTTCTCTGCATTCGATCTGCATTTCTGTCAATTCTTGAGGGCCGAAAATGACTCACCGCAAGTGGAGCGTGTCAGGACTACTCCTGACACTGTGCGCATGCATCTTCGCCATGCCGTGCGCGGCGCAGCAGACGCTTGGTTCGTTGAACGGTACAGTGACCGATCCTTCCGGCGCGGCAGTTGCCGGCGCCACAGTCGAGGTTACGAACCGCGCCATCCAGTTCTCACAGACCACGACCTCGCAGAAGACCGGCTTCTTCCAGATCTTCAACCTTCCGGTGGGCACATACATCGTGAAGGTGATGTACCAAGGCTTCGACACGGTAACGACGAGCGGAATCGCTGTCCATGAAGCCGGCGCCACTACGCTGAACACGGTGCTGAAGGTCGGCAGCACCACGCAGTCGGTGGAGGTGACCGCGAACCCGCTGCTGAATGCGACCGACGCCACCAACGGCTACACCATGGATTCCGCGCAGGTGCAGTTGACGCCATTGCCGACGGGCTCCTTCACAGGCGCAGCGGTTCTCTCGCCCGGAGTGAGTTCGGAGCTCGAGTCGGGTGTCGGCACCAACTCCGGCCTTGGCAATGGGCCGATCTGGGCAAACGGACAGCGCGACACGTCGAACACGATGCAGGTCAATGGCGTCGACGTCACCAACCTCTTCAACGGCAAGACGTCGAGTTCCGCCAGCTCGCAGCGTGTGAACTTCAACGCCGGCTCGGCGGCATCGGGTGGCGTGGGCACGGCGGCAGGCGGTGCAATCGGCACTGGCTCATCGGTCTACGCTTCGAACGGCAACGGTTTGCCATCGCCCCCACCGGATTTCATCCAGGAGCTGCGCGTCAATACATCCATGTACGACGCGCAACAGGGCGCGACCTCGGGTGCGCAGATCGACGTAAGCACCGGCTCGGGCACCAACAACTGGCACGGCGCGCTCTACGGAACCCGGGCAACGAATGCGATGAACTCCGATCCCTTCTTTTACAAGCAGGATCTCTTTGTCTACGACGGTTTTCCTGCGAGCCTTGCCAACCCCGACCTCCATCGCTGGACGGCCGGTGGGACGGCGGGTGGTCCCATTCTCAAGAACAGGTTGTTCGGGTTCGCTGCCTATCAGCATCTCTATACCAGCGACCAGACCACCGGCATCCAGATGACGCGCGTGCCCTCGGTGCTGACCGATGACCGTTCGCTGGGCGGCCTGGAATCTGCCTTTGGCGTGACGAGTATCGACCCCGTCGCGACGGCGCTGCTGCAGGCCAAGGACCCCACCGGCGGGTATCTGATCCCGACGCCGAACCTGAATACCGGCACCGACAACCCGAACGTCGTGCTACCCGGCACCTCGCTCTTCAAGGCCGATCAGGGTACGGGATCGCTCGACTACGACGTGTCGAAGAACGACCGCATCTCTGCCAAGTACTACTACCAGCACGATCCCTTCGAGGGGCCGCACTCGATTTCGCAGGCCAATGGTTTTCCCACGTTCGAAGATGCCGGCTCGCACGTTGCATCGCTCGACAACACGATTGCGCTGGGCTCGCGGATGAACTGGGAGCAACGCCTGGGCTTCTTCCGCCAAAAAGTGTACAGCTCCTACAACCAGACCTTTGCGGGCTGCAACGGCGACGCGACCTGCGGCATGAGCGTGCCTAACAGCACGACCCTGCCGGGAATTCTTATCAAGGATTTCGGTGACTCCTCAACCGACTCCTACAGCACCTTCTCGCTGGGTCCCAGCAGCTCCTTTATCAACGGGGGCTACTTCCAGAATCGTTTGAATCCATCCACGAACCTGATCGTGGTGCTCGGCAAGCACACCTTGTCGCTGGGCGGCGGCTACGGCTACACGCAGCTCAACATCCGCAACCTCCGCAGCTTCCACGCGCAGGTCGCGGCCAGCAAGAAGGCAAACTTCCTTGCCGGCAAGGTGTCGTCGGCGTCAATGATCGACAGCATCGGCGCGGACGGCCACAACTATGCCGATCGCTACTACCGCACGAACGAGATTGCCGGCTATGCCCAGGACAAGTGGCAGATGCTGACCAACCTCAGCATCACCGCGGGCGTGCGCTACGACTATCACGGCGGCATGACCGAGAAGTACGGAAACATGTTCAATTTCGATCCGTCGCTCTATGACGTGACCGGATCGCCCGATACCGGATTCACGGTAAA
Organism: Occallatibacter sp.; assembly: GCA_049673945.1. Classification (GTDB taxonomy): domain Bacteria; phylum Acidobacteriota; class Terriglobia; order Terriglobales; family Acidobacteriaceae; genus Telmatobacter. The sequence continues at coordinate 7,472 of JBATYG010000677.1, read as the reverse complement.
CAACGGCGGCTTTATCGTCGCGCAGAACAACAAGTACTTCCCGACAAAGGGAGTAAGCGATTCGACGCTCACCGGCCGCCAGTGGGGCATCTCACCGCGCATCGGCTTTGCATTTGCGCCCGCGCGGGACAGCGGCAAGATCGTCATCTCGGGCGGCGCGGGCATCTATTATGACCGCGGCGAGCTGTTCAGCTATCTCTCGCAGCCCGCGGGCGGCTCGATCGGCGGACCCTTTGGCGCCACCGAAGCTCCGCCGCTCGTGAATCTCTACCAGTCGACAGGCGGAACCAAATTTTCAAATCCCCTGGGCATTAATTCGGTCACGCCGCCCAACTCCAACCCTGCGTATTTCACCAACCAGTTGCAGACCACGCTGAACGACATGGTGGCCAACTGCGGCGCGGTCAACAACCAGGCAAACTTCGGCGACGGCTGCGACACGCCCTTTGCCTTCGGCGCCTATGACCGTGCCAACAAGCTGCCCTACACCATCAACTACACGCTCAAGGTGCAATGGCAGCCGGCCAACGATGTAGCCCTGACGCTTGGCTACACCGGCAACCGCGGACGCCATGCAGTGGTCCCGGTACCTTTCAACGAACCGGGAATCGCAACATCCTCGAAGCCGATCTGGGGCCAGCAATACAGCTATGGCTACCAGGTGCTCAACGCCGATTCGCCGGCAGACGCGTATGGCGACCTGAACGCGATCTCCACCGAGCCGTGGGATACCATTGACGGCGGCAACGTGGACTTCCGCGCTCCCTACGTTGGCTACAGCCCAAATGCGGCGGTGTTCAAAACCGTCGGCAACTCGGCGTACGACGGCCTTGAAGCCCACCTTGAAAAACGCTTCCAGCACAATTTCCAGGTTGGCGCGAGCTACACGTGGAGCCACACGCTCGACGAGCAGAGCGATATCGGACTCTTCTTCACGGGCAATAATCCAGACAACCTGCGGGATTCATGGGCGTCGGCGGACTTCGATCGTACGCACGTCTTCAACGGCAACTTTCAGATCGAGGTTCCGAACCTGGCGAAGTCGCGCTCGCTGTTGAGCGAAGTGGTTAACGGGTGGAATCTCACCGGCCTCGGCACCCTGCAGAGCGGCGAGCCTTACTCGCTCTACGAGTTCTACGGCGCGGTCGGCAGTCTCTACTTCGGCAACTATCCAACGCTGGCCAATCCCGTCATCGGCATCAAGACGCCAAGCAATCCGAGGCAGGCGCTCACCGGCAACTCCGGTGCCTTCCGCACGGGCTCCGGCTCCTATATGCCGGCGATCGATCCGAATCAGATTTCGATTGCTTACATCAACCCGGGTGACAAGGGCATTCCGGCCTGCACGAGCGCCGAGCCCTGCGACAACTACGAAACAGACTTCACCTCCGGCCAGCGGAACATCTTCCGCCAGGCAATGCAGAAGAGGCTCGACCTGTCGTTGCGCAAATCCTTCCACCCAACCGAGAGGCTGGCGGTGCAGTACGAGTTCAACGTCTTTAACGTCACCAATACCGCAAGCTTTGACGTGCCCATGAACCAGGCGGAGATCGGCCAGTCCTACGTGGGCGATACCTCCAACTACGGACAGGTTGCGGCATCGACTTCATCGAACGCCAATGCCATTCGCAGCCAGCTCTATGTGCTGCCGACCACAACCGGGACGGGGAAATCGCTCACGGTGAACGGATGGCAGATGGGATCAGTGCTCGGAACGATCGGCAGCAACCGTGTGATCACAATGGGCGTCCACATCAACTATTAACCTCGTGGGCGATTATCCCCGCGAACCGGACCGGACTGTTGTTTGGGGGCGTTTTCGGGGACGTTTGCGGGGCAAGCGCGGACGATTTTCAGTCGCGCCGATTAAGGCCCCAGCGCGGCAGCTACGGCTGCCGCGCTTTATCGTTGTGAAGATAAAGCAGTTGTTGATATGGCCGGCAATGTGAAAAAATTAGCATGGCAACAGATTCCGGCCGGGAGCCCTGCGAGTTGAAGCCCAGCATAGTGCGTTCCGCACTGTGGCAAGCGGCAGGCACCCTTTAACTTGCTGTTTATAGAAACGTGACATTCTGGCTCCGGAATCATTGAGACAACCAAAGGCGTCGGCTAAGAAGACTCGAGGCCGGAATGCGGTTGTTCGCTGAGCCGCTTCAAGGCCGCAAGAGCCGATCCACAACCCATTGAAATTTACAGTCTCCAAGGAGTGCCAAATGCGAAAACTCTGCAGCGTGGGCGCGCGTCTGATCGCGTGCGCCGTTTTGCTTCTTCTCTCTCTGACGCTAAGTCCGGCCCAGACCGCTGTGGATGGCGCGATTGGCGGCACGGTGCTGGACAATTCGGGCGCGGTGGTTGCGGGCGCGCAGGTCCAAGTGAGGAATACCGGGACCAATGCGCAGCAGTCGGCGGTAACGGACAGCTCGGGATATTTCCGCGTGCTGCACTTGCAGCCGGGGTCGTATGACGTAAGCATCACGGCGCCGGGGTTTGCGAGCTACCGCTCAACCCAGATGACGGTGCAGGTGGGCCTGCTGACTGATGTGGAGGCCCGGCTCGATGTGGGCGCCTCCGCCCAGACTGTCGAAGTGACCGGCGAGTCGCCGCTGGTGAATACCATTTCGCCGGACTTTGCCGGCGTGGTGGACCAGGTCCAGATGACCAGCCTGCCGCAGAACAACTATCGCTGGTCGTCGTTTGCACTGATGACGCCGGGCGTGGTGAACGACTCGAACGGATTCGGCCTGCTGAGCTTTCGCGGGCAGAGCACGCTGTTGAACAACGTGACGATCGACGGAACGGATGATAACCAGGCTTACTTTTCAGAAGAGCGCGGCCGCACCCGCGCCGGCTACTCCACGATCAAGGCATCGGTGCAGGAATTCCAGGTGAACACGTCGAACTACTCAGTCGAGTATGGACGGTCGGCGGGCGGCATTGTGAACTCGGTGACCAAGAGCGGCACGAACAATTTCCACGGTCAGGGTTACTACTATGACCGGGACAGCGCATGGGCGGCTCAGAACGGCTATGTGACGCACCCGGTGCAAGTGGCGCCGAACACATTTGTCGTGGAGTCGTTCAAGCCAACCGACCTGCGCCGCCAGTATGGCCTTGCGATAGGCGGTCCGATCCTCCGCGACCGGCTCTTCTTTTTCTTCGCGGCGGATAAGTTTTATCACGACTTTCCCGCAGCGGCAACGATCACCGGCGCCAGCGCAAACGCGAACTTCTTCAAGGCTGCAGATTCGATTCTTCCCCCGGGCAGGACGTGCGGCGTGAGCTCGGGAGCGGCGGCCCCCAACTACCAGGATGCCAACGTCTGCCAGATTTCGACGGCGACAGGGCTGAGCTACGCGGATGCCTACGGAGTTTACACGACAGGCATCTCGGGGCTGACTTCGGTGCTAGGCACGGTGCCTCGCGTCGGCGACCAGACGATCTACTTCCCCAAGATCGACTGGCAGGTGACCCAGAAGAACCACGCCTCAGTGGAAGCGAACCGCATGCGCTGGACTTCGCCTGCTGGCATTCAGACCGCTCCGGCGGTGGCCTACGGCGTGTCGAGCTTCGGCAACGACTACGTGCGCGGCAACTGGATCGTCGGCAAGCTCGACAGCTTTCTGACGAGCAACGTGAGCAACGAAGCGCGCTACATGTATGGCCGCGACTTCGAATACGAATTCAACCAGGCTCCGACTTCCTACGAGAACTCGAATCTCGTGAATACCCCGAGCGGCTACGTGAACCCTCTGGGGCTGCCACCGAATGTCTTCCTCAGCAGCTTCTTCCAGTTCGGTACGCCGCAGTTCCTCAACCGCGCCGCCCTGCCGGATGAACGCCGCTGGCAGATCTCCGACACGGTGGTGTGGGTGAAGGGACGTCACACGCTGAAGATGGGCGGAGACTACCTGCACACGGACGACAATATTTCAAACCTCTTTAACCAGTACGGCGGCTTCACCTACAACGGCAACCAGGCGCTGGGCAATTACATCGCCGACCTCTACCTCTCGCAGAACCCAGTGGGCGGCAAGACCGCGGAAAACTACACTTTCTTCAACCAGGGCGCGGGCAACGCCGGCCTCGACTTCACGACGGCCGACTCTTCGCTCTTTGTGCAGGATGAGTGGAAGGTTTCGCCGCGCCTGAGCGCGACTCTCGGTGTGCGGTGGGAGTACGAGAGATTTCCTGATCCGCAGCTTCCGAACGCACTGCTGCCACTGACGAGCTCGCTGCCGGACAAGAAGAACAACATCGGCCCGCGCGTAGGTTTCGCGTATGACTTTTCGGGCCACGGAACGACGATTCTGCGCGGCGGCTACGGCATGTTCTTTGCGCGCGCCATCAACTCAACGCTCTACCAGGCGCTGATCGGCACCGGCGCAGCGGGGAGCCAGACCAATCCGAACATTAATCCCAACACGGCCTGCGCGCCGCAGTTCCCGCAGATTGTGGCCGCGCAGAACTATGGAACCTGCCTGGCTGGCGCGAGCGGCAACACCACGGCCTATTTCCTCGACCCCAACTTCAAGGTGCCGGAGATTCAGCAGGCGGATCTTACGCTCGAGCAGCAGTTCGGCGGGAAAGATGTGTTCAGCCTTTCGTGGCTCGGCTCCTGGGGCCGTCGGCTGCCCACGTTTGTGGATACCAACATGCCGGCGCCCACGGTGGTGAGCTTCACGGTCAACGATCCCTCGGGATCGGGGCCGCTGGCGAATGGTTCGACGTTCAACGCCAACGTCTTTTTGGCGACGGCGAATCCCAACGGCAGGCCGAATGCGAACTTCAGCTCGATCACGGACATCTTCAGCGGCGTGACCTCGAACTATGAGGCGATGGTGGCGCAGTACAAGCACCGTCTGTCGCATAATGTCTCACTCGACAGCAACTTCACCTGGTCGCACGCAATGGACTACGGGCAGAACAACACGACCGGCGCGGCGGCCACGTCGCTGCTCGATCCCACGAATATTCGCGAGGACTACGGCAATTCAAACCAGAATGTGCCGTACCGCCTGAGCGTTTTTGCCATCGCGCAATCGCCCTGGCGCGCGCACGGAGCGTGGGGATGGCTGCTGAATGACTATGAGCTTGCGCCGACGTTCCAGACGCAGATTGGCCTGCCGTACTCGGCGGGCATCAGCGGCGCGTCGTCGAAGCTCTACACCGTTGCGGGGAGTGCGGCGCAGCAGTCGATCATTTCGACGAGCTCATTCAACGGGTCAGGCGGCGCGAACCGCGTGCCGGTCATCATTCGCAACGCTTACCAGATGCCGAAGACGTGGGATGTCGATCTGCGCGCATCGAAGAGCCTCGTGATTCACGAGAGCTCTCGGCTGGAGTTCCTGGCCGAGGCCTTCAATCTGGCCAACCACCAGAACGTGAGCAGTATCGGCACGAATGCCTACGTGATTACGGAGAATACGGCGAACCACACCAACACGCTCGCGCCGTATACGAGCACGCCGTTCGGGGCAATCACGAGCACGAACAACAGCAACTTCGCCTACAACGTGCGCCAGATCCAGATGGCGGTGCGTTTCTCGTTCTAAGGTGGAAGCCGAGCAGGAAAAAGGCGTGTCAGCTCCGGCTGGCGCGCTTTTTTCTGGTGGGTCAGTGTCGGGCCGGCAGGACTGACGCCGTACCCCGTTACCAGGCTTGTGGTCCCACTATCTTCAGGCCGCGTTTTTTGGCCGTTTGTAAAACGGCAGCGGGACTTGTTTGGCGCGCACGCGGTTGCCGCGCACATCGACGAGCACGTCGCTTCCGCTGGTGGCGATATCGGCAGGAACAAGCGCCATGGCGATGTTGGTCTTGAGGAAGGGCGCGGGTGAGCCTGAGGTCACGGCGCCGATTGGTTCGCCGGCCAAGGACAGCACGCAATAGCCGTCGCGGCCGATGCCGCGCTCGATCATCTCCAGACCGACGATCCTGCGCTTCGGTCCACCGGAGTTTTTAACGGCAAGCAGTGCGTCGCGACCGATGAATTCGCCCTTGTCGAGCTTGAGAAAGCGATCGAGGCCGGCTTCGAGGGCGTTGATCTGCTCTGAAATTTCGTGGCCGTAGAGACTCATGCCGGCTTCGAGGCGGAGGGTGTTGCGCGCGCCGAGGCCGCAGGGACGGATGCCGAATTCCGCGCCGGCGTCGATGAGGGCGTCCCACATCTTCACGGTCGTAGCTTCGTCGGAAGGGAGGTAGACCTCGAAGCCGTCTTCGCCGCTGTAGCCGGTGCGCGCAATGAGCACGTTGTGTATGCCGGCGACCTGCCCGAAGGTGAACCAGTAATTTTTGATTCCGCCGAGATCGACTTTGGTGAGCTTCTGCAGCGTGTCGAGTGCCCGGGGGCCCTGCACGGCAAGCTGGGAGTAGTACTGCGAGTAGTCGCTGATGTGGATGCCGTGGCGCGCGCCGACCTGCTGGCGAATCCACGCGTAGTCCTTATCCTTGGTGCCGGCGTTGACGACGAGCAGGTAATCGTTTTCGCCGAGCCGGTGGACGAGGATGTCGTCGACGAAGGCGCCCTGGGGCGTGAGTAGAGCGGAGTAGTGGGCCTGGCCGTCTTTGAGGCGGGAGGCGTCATTCATGGTGATGTGCTGCACGGCATCGAGCGAGCCGCGGCCGCGGAACTGAATTTCGCCCATGTGGCTGACGTCGAAGAGCCCGACGGCGTTGCGCACGGCGAGGTGCTCGGCGATGAGGCCGCCACCGGCGCCGGGGTACTCAACCGGCATCTCCCAGCCGCCAAAGTCGACCATTTTCGCCTTCAGCGCGCGATGCGTTGCATTGAGTGCAGTCTTTTTGAGCGCCGCTGGCGCCGGCGTGACAGGTGTCGCCATCGAAGTTCCCTCGCAAGTGTTCCAGTCCGACTCCTTAACGATAGGTCGGCGCTTGGATGCGGGTCAAACGAGCCGGGTCGGGTGTGGCGGAGAACGTGGGATGTTCAGGCGCGGTTGCCGATGACGCAGCCGCGGCCCTGATTCATGACTCCTGACCTCACATTACAGGTCGCGCACAAAGACCACGGTGTCTGTGCCGCTCGCGCTCGAGCTCACGATGCGCACGTGGTCGCCCTTGTCTGCGGAGAACCTTTTGGCGGGTATAGCGCCGAAGTTGGTTTCGGCGACGGTGGCAGGGTCGATGGTGAAGGCGTGAACGGCGCCAGAGCTGTCCTTGATCGCGATTGACTTTAACCGGTTGTACTTCTCCACAGTGCCTTCGGTCGAGCTGAACGGGCCCTTGCCGAGTGTCTTGAGCGCCACTACCTGGCGGGCGTCGCCGTCGCCATAGTAGAAGATGATCGAATACGCGCCCGACTTGTCGAAGGCGCCGGCCAGGATGGTATCGGTGGCAATCCGTTTGTCGATGGCTGACAGCGCATTCTTGTCATCGGCCCGCTCAAAAACAGCGGTGGAGTGGTCATCCTGCAGAACGGTGATCGCTCCCGAGCGAGCATCGATCGCGCTCACCGTTCC
>JBATYG010000676.1:0-2556 GCA_049673945.1 Occallatibacter sp. | reverse complement strand
AGCCAGGCTCATGCGCAGCAGCATCCACCCCACGTAGACCGCCACGGCAACAAATCCCAGGACAGTCATTGCCCCCACAAGCACGCCCACCGTCGCTCCCGCCGCGTGGCTCACAGCGGCCAGCGCCCCAACCAGCAGCATCAGTACCCCAAACACCGCGGCCGGCCCAGCCCCCGCAATCAATGCCATCAGCACGCAAAGCCCCAGGTACCGCCCCTTCTGGCTCCACGCGTTGCGGTATGCGCCGCGAATCGTGATCGCCTCGCCCAGAAAATCCCGGGTTGCCGCTTCGGTGAGCGCTCCCCACCCCAGGGCCGTCAGGCCAATCCAGGCCGGCACCGCGATCAGGCTCACCAGCGCCAGCAGCACCACTGCCGCCACGCTGAGCCCCGCGGAAGAGGGGCCGCTCGAAGCGGTTGCACCGGCCCACGCGAAAAAGACGCCGAACGTGCCCGCGGAGAGCAGCACCGTTCCCGCCGGAATGATCGCAATGCCCGCATACACCAGAAAGCGCGAGCGATAAAGTTGCGCAGTGCGGTCGAGTATTTCGCCGAGGGTCAGCGGATGCAGTCTTTCATTCATTCATTCGTTCTCCTCGCATCTGCGGCGCCGGCTGCCGCGCCGTCCGGCTCCCATGCCGCAACCTGCTCTGTATCCCTGACAATTTCCGCCGCGGGCGCCATCAGCCCGGCGGCGCGCATCATCCATTCGATGTCGTAGCCCTCTTTGCGCACGCGCTGGTCATAGTAGAAGAGCGTGAAGCCCGTCGCATAAATCGGCCCCACAAAGGTGTTGGTCACAAACGCAACAACCTGCTGCAACACGCGCAGGCTCGCCGGCAGCGCGCCCTTCTGCTTGAACGCCAGCAGCAGAAAAAAGCCCTGCGTGATCACAGCCAGACCCACTTGAATCGCCACCACCAGCAGCGCCAGCAGAAAAATACGCCCGCGCCCGCCCTTGCTCAGGTCGATGCTGCGCCGGATCGCCTTGCGCGCGGGCAGGTCTTCGATCACCGACGCAGGCACCGCCAGCGCATAACGAAGCCCCATGAGGATGGCATATGCAACCGCGCCCGCTGCCAGCAGCACAAAAACCACCGTCACAATCGCAAAGACCGCCAGTGCCTCGCCATTCGCCGCAGGAGGATGCGCCAGCAGGCCTCTGGGCTTCGCATAGAGAAGCACAAAGAGCATGTATCCGCCGTAGAGCAAGCCAAACGGCAGCCACACCACAACCGTCGTGAACGTCATCAGCCCCAGGTAGCGGCGCCAGCGCGGCAAAATGCTGCCATATGAGCCACGAATGGTCGCCGCCTCGCCCATCTGGATCAATGCCACCGCCCGGCTGTTGGCCGCGATCGCATACCCGCCCACAATCACCATCACCGGCCACATGATGAGCGCGCCCACCACCGTCGCCCAGACGATTCGGCTGTTCATGTGGTTCATGCGCAGCGCTTCCTGCACGCCGATCTGTGCCAGGCTCAACACCAGCAACGCCCCGGCGTATACCGACGAGATCCCCGCAAGCAGCAGAAAATTTGTGCGGTAAAGATGCGCAGTGCGATCGAGAATTTCACCGAGAGTCAGCGGGCGCAGGGTCGTTTCCATGCGATCTTCCTTCGCAATCAACGGCAGATCACTGCCGGATACCAGACGTGCAGGGGCGGCCGCCGCCGGACTTCCTGACATGTCTATGTCGATACACCCTAGCACAGCTCCAAATGTTCGCGCCTCATGCCCTTTTCACGTCCCACAATGGGAATATGTAAAGGAAACAACAGCGCTGTATTTGCGCTAAACTGGATTCCCGCACGATGGACGCGTCCGAAACTCCGGTGAACGAGCTGGCAAAGGCCTGCGCCCATTCCACTGAGGCAGCGGAATGGGATTCATTTTTGCGCCGTTGCGCACCCGTCGCCGCAACCGTCGCAGCGCGGATCGCCCGCCTCTGGGCCGGCACCGCAACTCCTTCAATCGTTGATGACATCGTGCAGGAAATCTTTCTCAAGCTCTGCGAGCGGGAGCGCCGCATTCTCCGTGATTTCACGCCGCGCGGCGAAGACTCCTTCCTCGGCCTGCTGCGTGTGGTTTCCGCCTCCGTCGCCAACGATTACTTCCGGCGTCAACGCTCTGAGAAGCGTGGTGGCAAAGTAGTAACCATCGGCCTCGAAGACACCCTCGCCCCCATCATCCAGCCCCTTCGCGCCGGAGACGCCGCGGCAAATCGCTCCGTGCTCTTCGCTGAACTCGATCAGCTGCTGCGCTCGGCCGGCGGCCCAACCTCCGAGCGGGACCGCACCCTCTTCTGGCTCTATTACTTGCAGGGGCTCACTGCGGACGAGATCGCACAGCTTCCCGGCTCGGGCCTCACCGCCAAAGGGGTTGAAAGCGCTCTGCGCCGCGTCGCTGGCTGGCTGCGCAAGGAGATCGAACGGGGAAGGTCCGGCCCCCGCGTTGCCCCGGCAAATTCTGCACGCGAGGCTGGCTAGACCTGAGCACCGAATAATTCAGGAATTGGAGAAGGATAGCCGCTGCATTTATCGGTAACCCAAGT
>JBATYG010000675.1:0-3809 GCA_049673945.1 Occallatibacter sp. | reverse complement strand
ACAAAACCCGACAAAAACCCGCAAAGCCGCTCGGCAACGGCTCACTCTCACGTCTGAAATCATCTGGAAGTTTCTCCCGGAGAATCTTACGGCATCAACACTGAGTCCTCAGTCCCTGTCCCCTGATCCCTGTCTCTCTACACCCACCCCCCATCCACAACATGGCTCTGGCCCGTGATCGCGCTCGAGTCATCAGACGCCAGAAACAGAATCAGCCGCGCCACGTCATCTGCCAGAATCTCTCTCTTCAGCGACTGGCTCGCCAGAATCTGTGCCTGGTACTCCGGCGTGTACCAAAGCCTCCTCTGCCGCTCCGTCGAAATCGCTCCCGGCAGCACCGCGTTCACCCGGATATTCGCCGTACCCAGCTCGCGCGCCATCGTCCGCGTCAGCCCCACAATCGCCGCCTTTGCAGCTACATAAACCGGTACCCCCGTCGAGGGAATCACCCAGGAAATCGAGCTCATGTTGATAATGGACCCCCGCCCTGCCGCCCGCATCGCCGGCGCCACCACCTGCATCGCAAAAAACTGCGGCCGCAGATTCAGCGCGATCGAGTTGTCCCAATACTCTGCGGTCACATCCTCCCAGCGGTGCCTCTGGTCGTTCGCCGCGTTGTTCACCAGCACATCCACCGTCCCCAGCGCGCCCAGCGCGTCGCCGATCGCCTCCTGCAGCGAGTCCACATTCGTCACATCGCAGTGCAGGTAGAGCGGGGCAGGGCAGCCTGCTGCCTCAAGCCCTGCCGCCAGCTTCTGCCCGGCCTCATCCTGGATATCCAGGAACGCCACCCGTGCGCCCTGTCGCGCAAAATGGCTCACCATCGACTCGCCAATGCCCGTCGCCCCGCCCGTCACCACCACGGCCCGGCCTCGCAGGCTCGGGTAGGTGGCAAATTGCGGACCCGCTTGAGGTTGTGTCTCTTCCATAACTCCTGCCAACTCCTACCCGGATGGTCATTTCGCGAAACGGACCAAGTATATGCCGCCACCGCCGCCCCCTCGAAACGCACATGCTCGATCTCCGCGCTGCGCGTGTCAATATGCGATACGTCGTCTCCAAATCGACGCGAAAAGGAGGATACTGGAGGGAGTCGCGCATTCCGGGACGCTTATCGATCCAGACGTTTCCGGTTGTCCGTGCGCGCAATTAGACTTGCAGGGGATCGAATGTGGATCCGCTGGCACCGCAAGGCAAATCGATTCATCACTCGATTTCTTGCTTTGCGCCGGCAGGACCGTTCAAGGCAGATCCAGGCAGTTCTAGGGATCATGCGCAAAGGCACAGCATCCCTCGCCGAAAATGCCAGGGCACACGGACTGCCCAGCGCGGAACCAATTGAAAACGCAGTAGTTGGAAAGTTTAGACAGAAGAGAACGCACAGGGGGGAATCATGGCGGATACAGCTCGCTATCCCGGTATCCGGGTCACTGCTAACGGCAACCAGCTCGTTTCTTACCACACCGAGACGCGCATCGCCGATGCCGGGGTTTTTTACCCCATTACGCCTTCAACCGAGGGCGGCGAGCTGTTCCAGCAGGCTTATGCCGAGGGCCATCTCAACGTCTTTGGCAACAACACCATCGCCATTGAGACCGAAGGCGAGCACGCAGCCCAGGGCGGCGCCATCGCTCACTCCGTCTGCGGCAAGCGCGTGGTCAACTTCACCTCCGGTCAGGGTGTCGTCTACGGCGTCGAGCAGTACTACCATGCACCCGGCAAGGGTTCCACCATGGTGCTCGAGGTAGGCGCCCGTGCGCTCACCAAGCATGCCCTCAACGTGCACTGCGGTCACGACGATATCTACGGCGCCCTCGACACCGGCTGGATCATGCTCTTCGGCAAGGATGCCCAGCAGGCCGCCGATCAGGCTCTGATCCTCCGCCGCGTCACTGAGCTTTCGCTCACCCCCGGCATGAACATCATGGATGGCTTCCTCACCAGCCACCTTGAGCGCACCTTCTATAAGCACGAGTCGGAGCTCATCCGCGAATATCTCGGCGCTCCTGACGACATCATCGAGTGTCCCACCGAGGCGCAGCGCGTCCTCTTCGGCCCCACTCGCCGCCGCGTCCCCAAGATGCTTGACCTTGCCAACCCCATCCTGATGGGGCCGGTGCAGAACCAGGAACACTACATGCAGGGCGTCGTGGCGCGCCGCAACAACTTCGCCGAGCCCATCCTCCAGTTCCTTGAGGAAGCCTACGAGGAGTTCGCAAGACTCACCGGTCGCAGCTACGGCCTCATCACCAAATACAAGACTGACGACGCCGACACGGTCTTCGTTTCCCTCGGCTCCGCCGGCGAAAACATCGAAGCCGCCGTTGACTACCTGCGCCAGTCGCGTGGCGTCAAGGTCGGCGCCATCCACGTCAACGTCATCCGCCCCTTCCCCGAGGCCGCCATCATCGAGGCGCTCAGGGGCAAGAAGAACGTCATCATCCTCGAGCGCACCGACGAGGCCCTCGCCGGCGACAATCCGCTCGGCCGGGACATCCGCACCGCGCTCTCCAAAGCCGTGCAGTATGAAGGCCACGCCGCCGCGCCCGGTCTGCCCGCCATCTCGCCCAGCGAACTGCCCCGCATCATCAATGGCACCTATGGTCTCGGCTCCCGCGACTTCCGCCCTGAGCACATCATCGGCGCCTACGAGTACGCCGCCGCCGGCCGCGCCCGCAAAGACGGCCAGACGGCCGCTGAAGGCGCCAACTTCATCGTTCTCGGCATCGACCATCCTTACGCCGTCATCGGCGACGAGATGCCTTCGCTGCTTCCCGAGGGCGCCGTCGCCGTCCGCTTCCACTCCATCGGCGGATGGGGCGCCATCACCACCGGCAAAAACCTCGGCGCCATCCTTGGTGACCTCAACGACCTGCTCTTCGAGCGTGACGGCCTCACGGACGACCTCGGCAACCCGAAGGAAGTCATTCACGTCAGCGCCAACCCCAAGTACGGCTCTGAGAAGAAGGGCGCGCCCACCAGCTACTTCATGGTGGCCGCCAAGGATCGCATCCGCGTCAACTGCGATCTGCGCCACGTCACCGTCGTCCTCTGCTGCGATCCCAAGGCCTTCACCCATACCAATCCTCTCGACGGCATGCAGGAAGGTGGCTCGCTGATCTGGGAGTCCGACGCCGAGGGCGAGCGCGCCTGGGAGAACCTGCCTACCTGGGCCCGTAAGCAGATCATCGATAAGAAGATTCGCGTCTTCACGCTGCCTGGCTTCGATATCGCCCGCAAGGCGACCGACCGCGGTGACCTCCAGCTCCGCATGCAGGGTAATGCCTTCCTCGGCGCCTTCTTCGCCGTCAGCGGCCTGCTCCAGGAGTTCGGCATTACCTCCGAGCAGTACCGCGACGTCGTCTACAAGCAGTACGTCAAGAAGTTCGGCAAGCTGGGCGAAGCCGTCGTCCAGTCCAACATGGAAGTCATGAGCCAGGGCTTCGAGCGCGTCAGGGAGATCAACATCGGGGTGCTGGCCGCTCCCGATCATTCCAGCCTCCGCGGCGACGCGCTGCTGCCCATCCTTGAAGCTGTTCCCGTCGAGGTAGCCTCCTCCTGCTCCACCGGCTGCCGTACGACTCCGCCTCCCGCGAGTCAGGCTGCGCGTGCGCCCATCGCCACCATCAATGCCTTCGACGCGGAGTTCCGCTCCCACTTTGGCTATAACCAGCCCGCCACTCCGCTTTCGGCCATGGGCGTCATCGCCGCGGCTACCGGCGATACCGCGTCCAAGTACGTCGCCCGCCGCGAGACGCCGCTTTACATCCCAGAGAACTGCACCCAGTGCATGGAGTGCATCTCGGTCT
>JBATYG010000674.1:0-4296 GCA_049673945.1 Occallatibacter sp. | reverse complement strand
AAGCTGTCCACCCTCGGCATAGGTCAGAATCCGATCTGTGGACCGCGCAATATGCCGTAGATGCTGCGCAACGGAGGTCAGACCCAGCGGCTGCGAATGCACCTCGGCATCGGTCAGCCCATCCGTCCACTTCGTCAGGTCATCGAGCGCCAGATCGAGCGCATGCAGCACGGCGCGGCCCGCGGCGGGTACATCGGCATACGTTCCCCGCAGCCACGGCTCAACGTAGGACGCCGGTGTCACCGGGGCACTCATTGCACAGTTCCCGGCTCCGCCTGCACGCCCTTCACCCGCACCACGGTGATCTTGGCGAAGCCTTCTTCAAAGACAGGCGGCTTCAGCTTCTCGGCCATCTTGCGCATCACCTCTTCGCTCACCATGCGGTCGCGCGAGCGGTTGCGCTCAAGGCACACCTGCAGGGACACATCGAAGAAGACCGCCTGCACTTCGTAGCCGAAGCTCTTGGCCATCTTGATCCACTGGCGCCGCTCGTGGACGGAAAGATTCGTCGCGTCCACATAATTCCACGGCATGCGCGCAATCAGCCTCGCTCGCAGCAGCGAGCGCAGCGTGGAAAACACCAGCCCCTGGTAGCGCTGCTCCTCCACATCATCAAAGAGAATGTTGCGCAAGAGGTCGCTCGAGAGCGGCGTTACTCCCCTGCGGCGGAACCACGTTGTCTTGCCCGAGCCGGGCAATCCGATCGCGAGCACCACATATCCCTTTGGCTCCTGAGGCGAACGGCCCATGGCCTGCGCTTCGGGAGGCGGTACGGAGGGCGATTCGGGCTGAGTCTCCATTTCGAGGCGTCCCGATCCAGTGGACTCATTCCACTGCTTCGCCGGCGGCGCTTCCGGTTGTCGCGCGGCGGGCTGCGCACGGCGCGGCGCCGACGGGGTTTCGTCCGGGTACAGCGGTACCAGAGGTCGAGGTTGATTCGAAGGAATTTCCTGGCCGATCTTGCCTGTCGATTCCGATGTATTCGGGGTACGTCTGGAGCGTCTTCTCATGCGGCCTTCAACACACCTTGCGTGTACCTACCGGGATACCACATCAGCATCCGACGCTGCAAATGTTGTGCACAGCGTCACATACCATCCCTGCGCCGCTGACTCAAGATGATCATCACAGGGCGCGGCCGCATGTCCTGTCACGGAGTTTTCATTTCTGGAGGGACAGTCCCGGGTGGTACGATCAAGAGTTTGGTGGAATTGCATTTCGGTGCTTAGTGCATCGCTATCAGGGTTCTCCGCTTTCAGCACTTCAAGGGGCAACAGCGCTTTCATCTGCCGGTCGAGAGCGGCGGACGGCAAAGCCGGAGCCCCGGAGCGTGTGGACCCAATACCGTTTTCACAGACTCATAACCTCACAGCCTCACACACAACTTAAGGAGAAGACACATGGCAGTTAAGGTTGGCATCAACGGCTTTGGCCGCATTGGCCGCAACGTTTTTCGCGCCGCCATCGGCAACCCCGATATCGAATTCGTGGCGGTTAATGATCTCACCAGTCCGGCGACGCTCGCGCACCTGCTCAAGTACGATTCGATCCTCGGCAACCTGCCCCATGAGATCAAGGCGGGCGATGACTTCATCTCCGTCGACGGCAAAAAGATCAAGGTTTTCGCCGAGAGGGATCCGGCCAAGCTGCCCTGGGCAGACGTAGGCGCGCAGATCATCGTTGAATCAACCGGCCACTTTACTGATGCCGAAAAAGCCAAGGCTCACCTCGGTTCCACCGTCAAGAAGGTCATCATCTCCGCGCCGGCCTCCAACGAAGACATCACCCTCGTCCTCGGCGTTAACCAGGACAAGTACGATCCGGCGAAGCACAACGTCATCTCCAACGCCAGCTGCACCACCAACTGTCTCGCGCCCGTCGTCAAGGTGCTCATCAAGGAATTCGGCATCGTCAGCGGCATCATGACCACGATCCACAGCTACACCAACGATCAGGTCATCCTCGACTTCCCGCACAAGGATCTGCGCCGCGCCCGCGCCGCTGCGATCAACATGATTCCCAGCTCCACCGGCGCCGCCAAGGCCCTCAAGCTCGTCATCCCTGAGACCGCGGGCAAGCTCGATGGCTTCGCCATCCGTGTCCCAACCCCCAACGTTTCCATCGTCGACCTCACCTTCATCAGCGAGAAGGCGACAGACGCCAAGGCCGTCAACGCCGCGCTCAAGGCTGCCTCCGAAGGCGAGCTCAAGGGGATCCTCGGCTACGAGGCGGGCGAGCTTGTCAGCTCCGACTTCAAGGGCGACAGGCGCAGCTCCATCGTCGATGCGCCGCTCACCAAGGTGGTGGGCAACAGCGTCAAGGTGCTCAGCTGGTACGACAACGAGTGGGGCTACTCCAACCGTGTCGTCGACCTCATTGGCTTCCTGGCCAAGAAGGGCCTCTAACCCCGGTTGCAATGGCAGGTGGACAGAGGCCTGTGTGCTTCTGTTCACCGCGCTGCAACACCCAGGACCCCCATGCGACAAAATGTCAGCGGTACTTCTCCCTACGAACCGATCATCGGCTTCTCCCGCGCGGTGCGCATCGGCAACGTCGTTCATCTTGCGGGCACTGCCCCGGTAGGCGCCGAGAACGAGGACGCAGCCGGCCAGACGCGGCGCATCTTCGCCATTGCCAAGGACACCCTGGCGAAAGCCGGCGCGTCCTTCGACGATGTCGTTCGTACCCGCATGTACCTCACCCACGTCGAGGACTGGGAAATCATCGGCCGTGTACACGGAGAGTTCTTCTCCAGCATTCGACCCGCGGCCACCATGCTCGTCGTCGCTCAATTGCTCAACCCCGCATGGCGCATCGAAATCGAAATGGACGCGGTCATCGAGCCGGCCGGGCCGCAGTAGGGGCTTCGACGCCGCCAACCAGTCCTGAACCCTCTTTCCAAGGAAGGTGCAGTTTCAATGGCAAAGCTCAGCATTCGCGATATTGATCTGGCAAACAAGCGCGTCTTTATCCGCGTTGATTTCAACGTGCCACTCACTGAAGACGGCTCGACGATCACAGACGACACGCGCATCGTCGCCACCCTGCCCACGATCGAGTACGCGCTGCGTCACAAGGCCAAGGTCATCCTGGCCTCGCACCTCGGCAGGCCCAAGGGCAAGCCCAATCCGAAATACTCTCTGCGCCCGGTCGTCGACCGCCTTCGCGAACTGCTCGACAAGGGAGTCGGCAGCTCGGTCAATGTCGCCTTCTCGCCCGACTGCGTGGGCGAGGTCGCCGAAGAGATGGCGCGCCAGCTTGAATCGAGCCAGGTGCTGCTGCTTGAGAACCTGCGCTTTCACGCTGAAGAAGAGGCCAACGATCCCGCATTCTCAAGAGCCCTGGCCTCGCTCGCGGAAATCTACGTGAATGACGCCTTTGGCTCAGCCCACCGCGCGCACGCTTCGACTGAGGGCATCACCCACTACCTCAAGCCTTCCGTTGCCGGCCTGCTGATGGAAAAGGAAATCACTTACCTCGGCAAGGCTCTCGAAGCGCCCGAGAAGCCGTTCGTCGCCATCATCGGCGGCTCGAAGATATCCGGCAAGATCGATGTGATCCAGAATCTGCTCGACAAGGTCGACACGCTGGTCATCGTCGGCGGCATGGCCTACACTTTTCAGCGCGCGCTGGGCATCACTACTGGAAAATCCCTCGTTGAAGAAGACAAGATCGAGATGGCAAAGGAAGCGCTCGCCAAGGCGAAGGCCAAGGGCGTCACGCTGCTGTTACCCGTCGACAACATCCTCGCCGACGGCTTCTCGAACGACGCCAAGACGCAGACCTGGGACACCACGAACGACTTCCCTGCCGACTGGCAGGGCCTCGACATCGGCCCCATATCCATCAAAGCGATCGAAGAGGTCGTATCCAAGGCGCGCACGATGGTGTGGAATGGCCCGGCCGGCGTCTTCGAGTTTACTAACTTCGCTATCGGTACCAACGCTATCGCGAGAGCCGTAGCCGCCAATAAGTCGGCAATCTCCATCATCGGCGGCGGCGATTCGGTCTCAGCCATCAACCAGGCCGGCGTCGCCGATCAGATCACGCACATCTCCACCGGCGGCGGCGCCAGCCTCGAGTTTCTCGAGGGCAAGAAACTGCCGGGCGTTGAAGCCCTCACCAGCAAATAAGCACGGCCACGACTCCGCAGCCTTCCATCTTGCAAAGAGAGTGGGCTGACCGCAACCCACTCGCGCTTGTACGTCGGAGCGCGCGTGGTACCGCATGAGCCCTGCCCGAGTTCGAGCGTTGGCAGATATTGGAATGCGACTCGAGAGTGAAATCGAGCGGCGG
>JBATYG010000673.1:0-3577 GCA_049673945.1 Occallatibacter sp. | reverse complement strand
GCCAGGGTGCGAATCTCGCGCTTCACAAAATCCATATTAGGCAGCGGGCCGCGCGACCAGTCATCGCTCAATCCGCGGTACTTCATCGCCGGCCAGTCGCGCACGGTAGGCACCAGCAGCACCGCATACTTGCCCGATCCGCGGATAAGCTGCTTCACGGTCTGTGCGCCATAGAAAAGCCCCGTCGAGGTCTGGGCAATCACCGCGAGGCCATGCTTGCCGTCCGGCACAATTACGTAGCCCTCATCGTGCATCGCCGGATCGAAGCTCAGCTTGCTCTCATCGAGCAGCCGTTTCGCTGTCGCCGTATCGGCCGGCTCAAGATGAATGACAACGCCCCGCAGCGATGAAGCCGCACCGGCGCCCTTGAGCGCCTCTTCCAGGTCCTTCGCGGTAAATTCGTCATCGGCATTCTTCGCGGCTGTGACCGTAAGGCCCGGCTCGCCGATGGCAATCGACGCAACCGCTGTACACTCGCGCGGAGCAGGAACCACATGCAGGTCCGCGCAGGAAGGCGCGGCAGGTTGTGCTTGAACGCCGAGCACGGCGCACACCAATAGGGCCGGGACCAGAGAAAAATGGAGACGCATAAGCTCCTTCAATGAACCAATTTGGTTCAAACCTACCGCATCTGCATCCCGCGTGTACACCAGAATTTAGTTGTTTGAGGTTGAAACGATCATAATTTCTTTCTCACGATGCCCAAATGATCGCCTAGCGCAGCATCCGCAGCGCCGGGTAGAGCTTCCTCCATTGCGCATAGCCTGCCTGATACGCCGCAAGATCGGCGGCATCGGGCTCGATCCGCTGCGCGACCTCAATCGCCTGCCCACAGGCCGCGTCAAGATTCGCCCAGTGCCCCGCGCCGACTCCAGCGAGCAGCGCCGAGCCGAAGGCGCCGCCTTCTTCGGCCGCGAGCACCTCCACTGGCAGCCCGTAGACGCCGGCCTGGATCCTGCGCCACAGCGGACCCTTCGCGCCGCCACCGCCCAGCCGCACGGCACTCACCGGAATCCCCAGTTCCTCAAAGAGAGTGAACGTGTCTTTAAGGGAGTAGGCGACGCCCTCGAGCACCGCACGCACAAAATGCGCCGCGGTATGGATCGTCGAGATGCGCGCGAAAGCCGCTCGCACCTCGGGATCGAGATGGGGCGTGCGCTCGCCGAGGAGATATGGCGCCCATTCAAGGCCCTCGCTGCCCGCAGGCACGCTGGCCGCCGCAGCAGTCAGCGCATCGTAATCCTGCGTTGCGAAGAAGGTCTCCTTGAGCCAGCGGAAACTCAGCCCCGCCGACTGCGTCACACCCATCACGTGCCACACCCCCGGCACCGCATGGCAGAAGGTGTGCAGCCGCCCCTTCGGATCCTTTGTGGGGTTAGCGGTTGCCGCGAACACCACGCCCGAGGTGCCAATCGTCGCCGATACCGAGCCGGGCTGCAGAATGCCCATGCCCACCGCGCCCGCCCCCTGGTCGCCGGCGCCCGCCACCACGGGCGTCCCTGCCTTCAGGCCCGTCGCGCCCGCTGCGCTCTCGCTGATGCGTGCGCAGACTTCCGGCGACTCATACACCCGCGGCAGCCAGCTTTCGGGAATACCCGCGGCCTCGGCCACTTCCGTTGACCAGCGGCGATGGGTCACATCCAGCAGCAGCGTGCCGGACGCCTCCTGCACGTCGATGGCAAACTCGCCCGTCAGCCGGTAGCGCACGTAATCTTTGGGGCACAGGATATGGTGGATCTTCGCGAAGATCTCCGGCTCATGCGTCTTCACCCACAGCAGCTTGGTGAGCGTGAAGTTGGGCAGAGCCGGATTACACGTGAGCTCAATCAGGCGCTCGTGGCCGATCTTTTCGTTGAGCCAGTCGCACTCTGGCTGTGTACGCGTGTCGCACCAGATGAGCGAAGGCCGCAGCACCTTGCCGTTCTCATCCAGCATCACGGCGCCGTGCATCTGGCCCGTCAGGCCAATCGCAGCGATGGGCTGATGCGGTTCAGGCGCGGCGGCAACCGCAAAGCGAATCGCCTCCTGAGCGGCGCGCCACCAGTCTTCAGGATCCTGTTCGGCCCAGCCGGGATGCGGTGTGCGAAAGGGCGCATGTTCGCTCGAAGCGCCGCTGATCAGCTTGCCGTTCGCATCCACAATCACGGCCCGCGTGCCGCCTGTGCCCACATCCATTCCGAGGAACCACATCGTTGTCCCGCTCTCTCGCTAAATCGGTTTTCTCAGCGTTGGCAGCATAGCAGCTTTAGTGCGTGCCGCAAAGGGCCCGCGATCCAATCTTCCTTCTTCCGCGAGGGGCTCAGCCTCATGTACACTCCCCATGCGCCGGAACCACCTTCCCACCGAATCAATGCCATTCAACCTGCATCCCAAGAAAGGTCCCAAAGATATGTCCGCCGTCAAGCCGGATCAAATTCTGCAAATTGGCATGGGCTTCTTCGCATCAAAGACCCTGCTCAGCGCCGTCGAGATGGAAGTCTTTTCTGAGCTGGCCCGGCATCCTGAAAATCTTGAAGTGCTTTCCGGACGCCTGGGCCTGCACCCGCGGTCCGCGCGCGATTTTCTCGACGCGCTCGTGGCGCTCGGTCTGCTAAGCCGCCAGGACGCCGTTTACGCGAATACCCCGGAGGCTGATGTCTTTCTCGACAAGAACAAGCCCTCGTATATCGGCGGCGTTCTTGAGATGGCCAACAAGCGGCTCTATGGGCACTGGAGTCATCTCACAACGGCGCTGCGCACCGGCCAAAACCAGAATGAAGCCGCCGGGACCGACGAAACATTCGCCGCGCTCTACGCCGATCCCACGCGCCTAAAAGGATTTCTGCGCGCCATGACCGGCATCAGCCACGGCGCAAATATGGCAATTGCCTCGCAGTTCCCATGGGCAAACTACAAGACCGCTGCCGACTGCGGCACTGCGCAGGGCGATCTCATCGTGCAGGTAGCGCTCAAGAACCCGCACCTTTCCGGCGTCGGCTTTGACCTGCCGGAAGTCGCGCCGATCTTCGAAGAATATGTGCAGACAAACTCACTCTCATCCCGCGTCCGGTTCCAACCTGGGAGTTTCTTCACCGATCCCCTCCCCAAAGTGGATGTCATCATGATGGGCCATATCCTGCATGACTGGAACCTCGAGCAGAAGAAGATGCTCGTTCGCAAGGTCTATGAGGCTCTGCCTGCGGGGGGCGCTTTCATCGTCTATGACGCTCTCATCGATGATGACCGCTCGAAAAATGCCTTTGGCCTCTTGATGAGTCTCAACATGCTCATCGAAACGCCGGGCGGCTTCGACTACACCGGCGCCGAATGCGTCCGATGGTTGAAAGAAGCCGGCTTCAGCTCAGCACGTGTCGAGCATCTCGTCGGTCCGGAATCGATGGTGGTGGGCGTCAAGTAGCGCGAACGAAGCAAGCGGCTTTTCACTGGCGCGTTGAGCATGCCTTCTCCCTCTTTCCCCCCACCACTGCGGCGCAACCGTCGCTCGTGAATCATTCCGATTCGCGCCTTTGAACACTTTCATGCAAACAAAACCAACGGGAGCACTTGCGTAAGACGTTCTCCCGTTGCTCTCTTCGCG
>JBATYG010000672.1:0-11927 GCA_049673945.1 Occallatibacter sp. | reverse complement strand
CGGAAAGTGTCACTCCTGAACTGACATGCCCTCGCAACACCGCGGCATCGATGAGGTACGTGGCGTCAATCACCACGGTATCCAGCCCTTTTGCATTGTTGTTTGGAACGGAGAATGGAATCGCGTCTGGTTTGAACTCGGCCTTCACGCGACCGTCGCCGCCGATATGATCAACGAACACGACGCCGGGAAACTCGTGGTGAATCTTGTCGTAGAGATAGCTCGGGATGAACCGGCTGGAATCGAAGACCGTGATCGACGATTGCGGCACTCTTCCAGGCCCGGTCAACTGCCGGACGAGTGAAAGGATCAAATGGGGCGACGAGTTGAGACGCTCGATCGTGCCATGGTCCGTTGTGTTGTTCAGGTTGGCCTTGATTGCGATCTTCTCGCCTGCCTTGTACCCCACGTTGCCGCGCCCATGAGTGCGATTGAAATAGTGAAAGACCGCGCTCCATGCCTGGGCATCGCTTTTCTGATTTGTAAGACTGCGGACGGAGCGGGAGACCATGCGGTCAATCGCAGCCTGGTTGTTGTTGGCATCCTTCCACCAGGATCCTGTCCCATCCCATGTAACAGCCGCCGGATCGTGCGCCCAGGTGACCCGGCCGGGAACTACGCCTCGGGGAACTCCCACCGGGGAAAGCGTGGGTTCGAACAACGAAGAACCCATGCTGCTGGCTGCTGCGATAGAGAGGGCGAATTGCCGGCGGGTCATTTCCATTTTTGAATACCCCTCAGTCTGTCAATTAATTACTCGTTCCGACTGCGCCAGTGAAACGGCTCGAGACGCACAGTCATCTCCATGTTGCCTTTGCTCCGGGGCGCGGAGCAGTGTGGATACGACGCTGCACTGGAGATACCAACAGCCATTTCCGGTAGCCCACTTATTCCCGGCCTACCCATAACAAACGTGAGCTGATGCTGACCAGGCAAACTCCACGAAGGAACTTGGTTCAGATGAGTGTCCGGACCACCAATTATATTCGTGAGCACCGTTGAGCATGGCTCACAAGGCGATCGATCGCCGAGCTTCCTTTTCCTCCCAGCGGGCCGACACGGCGGTTTCCTGCTTTTCATGCCCATGTATGCGACCTGCACGCCGCTGACATGCACGCGCTGAAAGGCATTGACAGGGGTCAGGCCGCAGCTATCGAAGCGGCGCTCAAGGCGAATGAAATGATCAGGAATGTTGCTGATGCAGCCAGCTCGTTCGATTCACGATTGGAGAAGCGCGTCAGAGCGGACCGACAAGGTCAGCGAGCCTTCCCAGGCCCCGACCTTATCGGTCACCCTGGTTAGAGTTCTGTTACGCTCATCTCTTTTCAGCAGCCTTTGAAGGAAATAAAATCCCCGAGCGGAGACGGCAGGGTTGGGTTGAAGGATTCGAACTGATAAGAGTTTGATGTGTCAAAACCCGCCGCCTGGGCGGACGCCAGGTCCACAAAAGGCAGCAGCGCCTGCACGGCCTGGTCGATCTTGGTCAGGCACAGAGTTCTTTCGTAGCCATTGTTGTTAGGAGGATCGATGCTTTCGGCCTTTCCCTGTATGCCGGTGATGGTCTCAATTGGCCCGCCATCCTGGGAGGCAACATCTCCGGCCAGGACCCGCGCCAGCGTGCGATGGTCGCTCTCGATGCCCATGATTCGCGCCGCTGTCACCCGAAGATCGCGCGTGCTGAAATTGCGCACTCCGATCAGATATGCAGCGATGAACGCATCCTCGAGTGTCACGAGGGTGTTCAATGTCGTCTGCGCATCGGCAAACATGTTCTGTGGATAAAAGAATGAGGTGAAGGAAGTGGGCTGATCCGTCACCGACTGCTCAAGCAGGTAGTGGGACATTTCCTCCTGCAGCGCAGCGGCCAGGTAGCCCTGATCGTCGGAAGGCAGCCGCTGGAAGAACGGCGCCATGTTAATGATGTTGGAGTAGGTAGTGACCGCCAATGCCTCAGCGATCTCCGCGGCGAGCAGAATGTCGGTGTCTCCCTTCGTGAATTTGTCTTTGCCGTGGCTGTCTTCGTGCTCCGCATCCTGGCCGAGTGCCGGGGCCCGACTGAGAAGCCCGCCAAGCGCAACAGCACTGGCGGCTCCAACAACTGTGGCACCTTTGAAAAACCACCGTCTTGACATACCAGAGGCATTTTCATCGACTGGCCTGAGAGCGTGCATATCTTGGGGCAGGTTCATGATTTGTCTCCTCGCATGATTTCGAGGGAGTTGAAGCGTGTAACCAGGCACCGTTGGACACCGAATTGCGCCGTCCAACTCTCCCCGCTGGCCTCAGTACGGCCTATACCCCCAGGTGGATTGGCATAGTCGAAAGAATGTGCAAAAGAATTACAAATGGAGCGGAGATCGATCGCATCCGAGCGGCGATGCGCACGAAGAAATGGGGCACGAAATGTGCAATCCAACAGCCATCAGAGCAGCCACCAAAGATTTTGGCCCCTCCGATTTCGACGGCCCATCTAGTTTGAATTCACGCTAGTCATTCTGGAGTTGAACCTTGGATTCCACTTCGACGGGCTCGCCGAGAACCAGATAAGGTTGGAAGGTCCATTTCCGCACAGTGTCTTCAGCAGCTTTATATGCTTTAGATGGTCCGGTAACAGCTTGCGCGCTGACGACATGGCCATCTGTCCCAATTACGATTTGAACCTCCACTTTAAAGTGATCTTGCCTGAGGGCCTGTGGCCATTCAGGGAATGGCTGCTTAATGGGCTTTACGGCAACCCCGGTCACCCGTTTGCCACTAAGGTTAGCTGCGTCAGCGGGTGGCGTGAAATCCTTCTCATCGATTTGTTCGATTGGCTCGATGGTTTTCACGCGAAGCTTGAGAAAGGGTTTGCCGCCGTCCGTTACCTCGATGTCCTGTCCTATATTGCGACCCTGAAACGAGATGATTTCGTTATAAGCCGTCTGAAACCATCCAAACCCTCGGACGTAACGTAGAGTGGTGCTGAGGTCCTCAAAGCAATATTGAGCCGGAATGCTAATTCCGCCCGCTCCATTCTTCATCACGAAGCAGTTAAGTGAGTACTTCCCGAACTGGCGCTCGACGACACTTGCCTGAACCCCTTGAAGCGAGGAAGCGTATGAAAATGGATCGACGACTTCGCTACGAACCTGGGCCTCGGCCCGGTTTGGCCATCTTTGGTCCCCGACACGAAATAAGCCGTGTTCAGTGGCATAGTCAGTCTGGTTCAGGTTGTCACTCTTATAGATTCGTTTGAATTTCTTTGGCCCTGCCCAGAATTCTTCAAGGACTCCGCTATTGAAGTTGTCGCCGTCCCCATCGAACTGGTCATAAGCAATGACAATGTGCCACGGATCTGCATCCACTGCAGAAAGGCCGTTTGCGGCCGACTTCTGCTTTATCCAGGCGACAAGATTGCTTGGATCTACCGGCGCAATCGGACTGGCAGCTTGAAAGGAGATTGACGTTGTCCACGATGTGTCGGGAGGTACGACGATCACGGGATCCGCTGTAGATGTGGGGGCGCCAACAACAACCCGAAGTTCCTTCGTGTGATCAGCCGGGGTCTGAACATCTTGGGCTTGAAGTCCACAACCAAACCAACAAATAAGCAGTGCCGTTGACAATGCCTCAGCATACGTTCGCATGAATTCCTCAGCGTCAAGAATGGGTTTGGCGCGAAAGAGGATTGTATTGGCTTGCCGTAATGAGTCGCAATTCTGAAGCCCTCCCGGCTCCATCATTCAGCTCATGCAAAGCGCAGGGTCAATCTCGTCGCACGGTTCCTGGCCGACGTACCGCCGTTGCGAAAGCTACGCATGGATGCAGCACTGCGATTTCAAACGGCGGTTTTTTTTGTGTCAGGCAAGAGAATCTGGATTTAGTCATAGTTTGGGCATAGAAAAAAGCACTCGAAGATGCCTGCGTTTCGTGTTTCATTGATTTTATGGTGCCGGGAGGGGGGGTCGAACCCCCACGACCTTGCGATCGGCGGATTTTGAGTCCGCTGCGTCTGCCAGTTCCGCCATCCCGGCCTGAGGCGCTCCATCGGGGCCGGAATCGGGGTAATTCCAGGCGCTACCTAATGAGCGTGAGGCCCAAAAATCCATCTGCAACACGGGGTTGCGCGGGCTTTTTTGAGCAGTATCAGTATCGCATAGTCCCGGGTCAGCAGCCAGCCACCGATTCTGAGGGATTCTTGCGTGGCGCAGAGCAGCTCGATCATGCGCCGTGCCAGAATAACGCCGCGCTTTCCACATTCGCCGCTGCGATTCGCGACATTGCCGCTCATGCGACAATGAGGGTAATTGTGATGACCACTGCCTCTTCCGCAGTTGTTCCCGAGCCAGTCGCCGTAACTGCTGAGCTGCTGGCGCAGCACAGCATAACCGCTGACGAGTACGACCGCATTCTTAAGGCGCTCGGCCGCGTCCCTTCCCTCACAGAACTGGGCATTTACAGCGTGATGTGGAGCGAGCATTGCTCCTACAAATCGAGCCGCGTTCACCTCAAGCGACTGCCCACCCGGAGCGAGCGCGTGGTGCAGGGGCCGGGTGAGAACGCCGGCATTATTGACGTGGGCGACGGCTGGGCCTGCGCCTTCAAAATCGAGAGCCACAACCACCCCAGCTACATTGAGCCCCACCAGGGCGCGGCCACGGGCGTCGGCGGCATTCTGCGCGACATTTTCACCATGGGCGCGCGGCCGCTGGCGGTGATGGATTCGCTGCGCTTCGGCCCGATCCAGAAATCTGCCGAGCCCGGCGCCGAGCCGGAACTCGTCCAGAAGAATCACTCGATCGTCGAAGGCGTCGTCGACGGCATCGCCAGCTACGGCAACTGCTTTGGGGTGCCCAACCTGGGCGGCGAAACCAAGTTCGAGGCCTGCTACAGCGGCAATCCGCTGGTGAACGCCTTTGCGCTGGGGCTGGTTCGCAAGGACGAGATCTTTTACGGCAAGGCGACCGGCACCGGTAATCCCGTCATCTATGTGGGCGCCAAGACCGGACGCGACGGCATCCACGGCGCGACCATGGCCAGCGAGGAGTTCAAGGAAGGCTCGGAGCAGAAGCGGCCCAACGTGCAAGTCGGCGATCCTTTTATGGAGAAGCTGCTGCTCGAGGCGTGCCTTGAGGCGATGAAGACGGGCGCGATCGTCGGCATTCAGGATATGGGCGCTGCCGGCCTCACCTGCTCCACCTGCGAAATGGGCGCGCGCGGCGGCGTTGGCCTCGACGTGGAGCTCGACCGGGTACCGCAGCGCGAAACCGGCATGACCGCCTACGAGATCATGCTCTCTGAGAGCCAGGAGCGCATGCTGCTGGTGGCCGAGAAAGGCCGCGAGCCTGAAGTGCTGCGCGTCTTCGACAAGTGGGGTCTGGACGCAGTGATTGTTGGCACGGTGCAGCCCGAGCCGCGCCTGCGCATTCGCCATCATGGCCAGCTCATGGCCGACATTCCCAACCAATCGCTCACTGACGATGCACCGCTCTATCATCGTCCGGTCGGCACGTGGAAGGCGCCCGTCCCGGCCGATCCGCCGGAAAGCATTCTTGCCGAGCTCGACAAGGACCGCGACTTTACCGCAGACCTGAAGACGCTGCTGGCAAGCGCCAACGTCTGCTCAAAGCGCTGGGTACACGAGCAGTACGACTCCATGGTGCAGACCAACACCGTGCAGGGGCCGGGCGGCGAAGCAGGGGTAATGCGCATCAAGGGAACCGGCAGCGCCGGTCACGAGCGCGGCCTCGCCATGGCGCTCGACGGCAACGGCCGCTGGTGTTATCTCGACCCGAAGCTTGGCGCACAGCACGCCGTGGCCGAAGCGGCGCGCAAGGTAGCCTGCACAGGCGCCACGCCCGTGGCCGCCACCAACTGCCTCAACTTCGGCAATCCTGAGAAGCCTGAGATCATGGCGCAACTCTCTACCGCGATCGACGGCATTGCCGCTGCATGTACAGCGCTGGGCACGCCCATCACCGGTGGCAACGTGTCCTTATATAACGAGACGCGCGGCATTGGCATTTATCCCACGCCGGTGCTGGGCATCGTCGGCATTCTCGATGACGTATCAATCTCCGTGCCCGCAGCCTTTCCGCGTGGGGGCGATGCGATTCTGCTGCTCTGGCCGATTCCTTCCGGCGAGACGCCCGATCCAAACCTCAAAGTGCCCTTCACTGAAGAGGCCATCAACCACAACATCGTGGGCCACCTTGAGCCGATTACGCCGGAAGGCGATTCCGAGACAGCCGCTGAAGCACCTGCAGAGCTGAGGGCTTATGGCTCGTCAGAGTATGCCCGGGCGGTCCTCGGCGGCATCTGGGGCCAGCCGCCCTCGCTCGATCTCGACGCCGAGGCAGACCTGCACACGCTGCTTGCCGAGATGGCGCAGCGCGAACTCGTCACCTCTGCGCGCGACCTTGCCGATGGCGGCATTGCTGTAGCGCTCGCGCAGGCCGCCTTCACGCACGGCGTCGGCGCAACCGTTGAGCAGGACGAGTCGCTGATGGTGCATCCGCAGTTCGGCCTTTTTGCTGAGCCCGCCACCACCGTTCTCGTCTCCGCTGACGCAAGCCAGGTTGCGAATATCGAAGAGCTAGCCGATAACT
This sequence comes from Occallatibacter sp., assembly GCA_049673945.1. Classification (GTDB taxonomy): domain Bacteria; phylum Acidobacteriota; class Terriglobia; order Terriglobales; family Acidobacteriaceae; genus Telmatobacter. Next base: position 5,340 of record JBATYG010000672.1, on the reverse strand, counting down.
TTCACTTTCATGTCGCGCGCATCGGCATCACCGGCGGCGACCGCCTTGAAATCAAGGTTTATGGCGACACGTTTATTTCCGCTTCGCTCGAAGACCTGCGCAGCATCTGGGCGACGGCACTCGAGGCCACTCTGCATGATGAGGTGACGGCATGACGCGGTTGCTATTTCAGGGAGTGGACGGCGTACAGGATGAGTCCGACAAGCTCAGGCGCGAAGCGGACAGTGCAATCGGCCGCAAAGGGGTGCGTCGCCGCGCAGATAGCTCTGACAAGTTGCATGAAGAGTGCGGCGTGGTCGCCATTCACGGCCATCCCGACGCGGCGCGGCAGGCTTACCTGAGCCTTTACGCGTTGCAGCATCGCGGGCAAGAGTCGGCCGGCATCGCCACGGCCGACGGCCATCACATGGCAAACATCAAGGGCATGGGCCTGGTCTCTGAAATCTTCACTGAAGATGTGCTGCGCAAGCTGCCCGGCAACATGGCCATCGGCCACACGCGCTACTCCACCACCGGCGACTCGGCACTGTTGAATGCCCAGCCGATTCGCGTGGATTCAACCAAGGGCCTGATCGCCATTGCGCACAATGGCAACCTGGTGAACCTTGGCAACCTGCGCGCAAAGCTTGAGCGCGATGGAGCTTACTTCCAGACCACATCCGACTCAGAAATCATCGTGCAGCTCATCGCCCACTCGCGCGCGGGCACGCTCGTCGACGCCATCGCCGACTCGCTTTCGCGCGTCGATGGCGCTTTTTCGATTGTGATGATGACGCGCGACCGCATCTTCGCAGCGCGCGATCCGCGCGGCTTCCGCCCGCTTTCGATGGGCCGCATCAAAAATCCCGACGGCCCCGATACCATCGTCTTTGCCTCCGAGACCTGCGCCTTTGATCTGCTGCGCGCCGAGTATGAGCGCGACGTGCTGCCCGGCGAACTGGTGATGGTGACCGACGACGGCGTGACCAGCCGCCAGTTTGCCAGCGGTGTCGCGCAGACGAGCTGCGTCTTCGAGCACGTCTACTTTGCCCGGCCCGATAGCCGCATCTTCGGCCGCTGGGTGCAGGAGAGTCGCGATCAGATGGGCCGCCGGCTCGCCCGTGAGTCCGGCATTCCTGCCGACGTCATCGTGCCCGTGCCTGACTCAGGCGTCACCGCTGCGCTTGGCTACGCCGACGAAAGCGGCATCCCGTTCCGCTTCGGCCTCATTCGCAACCATTATGTTGGGCGCACCTTCATTGAACCTGAGCAGCGCGTACGCGACTTTGGCGTGCGCCTCAAGCTCAACCCAGTACGCAACCTGCTCGAAGGCAAGCGCGTCATCCTCATTGATGACTCCATCATTCGCGGCACCACGAGCCGCAAAATCGTGCGCATGGTCCGTGGCGCCGGCGCGCGCGAGGTGCATCTTCGCATCAGTTGTCCGCCGACTGTGTCGCCGTGTTTCTACGGTGTCGACACGCCGAGCAAGCAGGACCTCATCGCCGCCAACCATCCCATCGAAGAGATCCGCCGCTTCATCGAAGCGGATTCGCTCGCCTATCTCTCGCTCGACGGCCTGCTGAAGAGTTGCGATGGCAGCGAACACAACGGATACTGCACTGCCTGCTACACCGGCAACTATCCCACGCAATGGGTGGACGCCGACGAGATTCTACCGGCGACGGCAAGAGTCTGAACGGATATCTTCATGCAGATCCGTCAGCCAGTTTCGCAGCCTGCATGGCAAGAGCACCACGTGCGAGGCTGCGCGTGAGCAGGAACATGATGACCGCCGAGCCGAGGGCAGGAATGACCAGCCCGCGCAACCCGGCCCAGTAGCTGCCTGTCGCATCCTTCATCACGCCCATCCAGTAAGGGCCGACAAATCCACTGAACATGGTGATGGTGTTCATGGCGGCGATACCTGCAGCTGCGGCACGACCGGCGAGAAACTCCGTGGGCAGCGCCACCGCGGGACCCAACTGCCCCATAAAGGCACTGAAACTCACGAAAAGCCCCAACACTACGAGCCACGGCGGAGTCGCGAAGCTCGCGGCGAGAAATCCCGCGGCCGTAAGAAGACACGGCACCATACAGTGAAACTTGCGCTCTCCGCGCCGATCCGAGCTTGTGCCGACCAGCAGCATGCACGCGGCGCCGGCCACTCCAAAGGCTGCAATCAGATAGCCAACCTGGGCAAGGCCCCAGCCAGTGATTTCCTGCAGAATTGCTGGGGCGGAGAATCCAAAGCCATAGCTGCATGTCAGCATTCCAAAGAAATACAGGCCGATCATCCATACTTTCGGCGAAAGCAGCGCCTGCAGCACAGTAGCGTCGTGTCCAAGATGAGCCTTATCACCGTCTACGGCAAGCTGCGCGCGAAGCCAGCTTTTTTCGGCGTCGGTAAACCATGCGGCATCCCCTGGACCATCCGGCAGCATGAAGAGAATCACGAAGCTGTATAGCGCGGACGGAATGCCTTCCACAAGAAAAAGCCATTGCCACCCCGCCAGGCCCAACGTGCCCTGCAGTCCCATCAACCAGCCTGCAAGCGCGCCCGTCACCACCGAACTGAGGGGCAGTGCTATATAAAAACGGCTCACGGCACGCGCGCGCATGTTGCCGGGAAACCAGAGCGTCAGATAATAGACGATGCCTGGAAAGAATCCCGCCTCGGCGATGCCCAGCAGCAGACGCACGGTATAGAACTCAAGGGGAGTGCGCACAAACATCGTCGCTACCGCCAGCAGACCCCAGGTAAACATGATGCGCGCCAGCCAGCGGCGCGGACCAACCCGCAACATCAACAGATTGGAAGGCACCTCGCACAAGGCGTATCCAATGAAGAAGAGCCCCGCGCCCAGCCCGTAAACGGTAGCGCTGAAATGCAGATCGCTGTTCATGCGCAGCGAAGCGAAACTGATATTGATGCGGTCCATGTAGGCCAGCAGGTAGCCAAGCGAAATGATGGGCAGCAGGCGCCAGGATGCCTTGCGTACAGCCGACGCGCCGGCCTGCGCGGAGAGCGATGCAGTTGCTTCGTCTTCGATCTCCATGCGAAGCCGCCTTTCTGGCGATCGGTCTGAAAAGAATCAAATGTCCGGTGGGAGTAAGCAGACTGTATCACAGGCCCGTCCGGGTGATAGCATCCGTTTTCACGCGATGACAGGCATGACACGTTCGCGAATTCTCTTCGGCGGCGCTGTGTTTCTGGGCGCCTTTCTGCTTTTTCTCGTTGAGCCAATCGCAGCAAAACAGTTACTTCCTGCGCTCGGCGGCTCGGCGGCGGTTTGGATCACCTGTCTCGTTTTCTTTCAGACTGCGCTGCTCTGCGCCTATCTCTATGCGCACTGGCTGGCGCGCAGTTCACGGTGGATGCTGCATCTCGTGCTGCTGGCAAGCGCCCTGGTTGCCGCGGTTGCGTGGACGCTTCACAGCTTCAGCCTGACAAACGCGTCCGACCACCCGGTCACCGCGGTCTTTGTTGCGTTGAGCACGTGGATCGGTCTTCCCTTCCTCGCGCTGGGTGCGACCAGTCCGCTGCTACAGATATGGTGGGCACACCTTCACAGGACTGCCATTCCCTATCGCCTCTTCGCGCTGTCGAATCTCGCCTCTCTGCTTGCGCTTGGCCTTTATCCGAGCGTCGTCGAACCACATCTGACGCTCGCCGCGCAACGCATCACCTGGACAATTGGATTCGCAGTCTTCGCGGTCCTTTCCGCAATACTGACCGTACAAACGAGGAACGCGCTGACTGCAGGGGAACCTGCGCTCGCCGCTGAATCCACAATGCCCGCGGCGCCGTTGTGGCATAAGCTGCTGTGGGTGCTTCTGCCCATGGGCGCGGCAATGCAGCTCAGTGCCGTCACTGCCTATCTCACCGCAAATGTCGCGGCGATTCCGTTGCTATGGATTCTGCCCTTGGCGGCGTACCTCCTCACGCTGATCCTGGCCTTCGAGTTCCCGCGCCTGCTCCCCCGTGGCATCGTCACGCGCCTTCTCATCGTGATGCTGGGCAGCCTTGCCTATATGCTGGCGCAGACCGAAGTCTCTCTGCCGCTGCGCGTCAGTATCGCCTTCTTCCTGATCGAGGTCTTCGTCGCGTGCTACTTCTGCCATAGCGAGGCATACGCGCTACGCCCGCAACGATCATCAGAGTCCACCCTCTTCTATCTCCTCTTCGCCGCAGGTGGCGCGCTCGGGGCCTTTCTTATCGGTATCGCCTCGCCACTCCTCTTCCGCTTCAACTACGACCTCGCGATCACCTTCCTCGTCACCGCGCTGCTCGCCTTTGTCGTGACGTGGCGCGATGGATGGAGCCAGCGCATGCTGTGGGGTGTCGCATGCGCCCTGCTGGCCGTGCTTGTCTCGTGGCTGCAAATTGCCTATCAGCTCGACACGGTTGCCGCCGTTCGCAACTTCTATGGCACCCTGCGCGTGCGTCAGAATCGCAGCTATCCCGGCGCGGTGACGCGCACCCTGCTCAACGGAACCATCCAGCACGGCACTCAATACTTCGGCAGCGAGCAGCTGCGGCACACGCCGACAAGCTACTATGCGGAAGACTCAGGCGTGGGCCTCGCCCTGCGCTTCTGCTGTGACGCGCGGCCCCGCTCCATCGGCGTGATTGGCCTCGGCGCTGGCACCATCGCTGCCTATGGCCGCCCTGGTGACCACATCGACTTTTACGAGATCAACCCCGCCGTGCCGCCCATCGCTGCCAACGTCTTCACCTATCTGCGCGATTCCGGCGCACAGATTCACGTCATCGATGGCGACGGACGCCTCTCTCTCGCGCGCGAGCAGTCACAGCACTTCGACGTGCTCGTGGTCGATGCGTTCTCGGGCGACGCCATTCCTCTGCATCTGCTCACCACTCAGGCGCTGGCGCTCTATCGCAGAAATCTCGCTCCCGGAGGCATCATCGCCTTTCACATCTCGAACAAGCACGTGGACCTTGAAGCAGCCATCGCCCTGCTGGCCAAAGACGCGGGCATGATCGCGATGCGCGTCACCAACGGCCCCAACGACGAGCTCGGCGAGTTCAGCTCATCATGGATGCTGGTGAGCGGCAACGCCGCATTCTTCAGCAAGCCGGAAATCGCCCCGCGTGCGTGCACTCCCGAATCGACGGCCGGCCTGCGCGTCTGGAGCGACGACTATTCAAGCCTTCTGCCCGTTCTCCACTGGTAGCCCGCGCTGCCTACTCTGCCTTCGCTGACTCCATCGGCGCTTTGGGCCAGTAGCACAGGACGGCCCCACTCCCTGTGTGATAGCATCCGAATCCTTAAAGGAAGACGCCCGGCAGATTCACGTTGCATTCCTCTGCCCGGCGCCTGCCGGAGACTCTCCGCA
>JBATYG010000671.1:0-6160 GCA_049673945.1 Occallatibacter sp. | reverse complement strand
CTTTCCATTCGAATCGGAAAGCGGAGTGAGGATCGTCCTGAGCGACCTTGTTCTTGGCCCGGGCTACGACCAACACGCTATTTCTGCCTCTCGGCAGTTTCTTGGTTCCGTAGGTATCGATGTTTCGCCGAGTCTTTCCTCAGTCCCATTTAGGCCTCAATAAGAGACCGGCGCCGGAGCGTAAGAAGCTAATTCCTCCGGAAAGTCACTCATAGACGTTAGATTTAGGGCACTCGACGAGATCCGTCCGAGATCCGTTATTGCAACTTGAAAAGCGTCCATCCGAGGTAGAATGGTATAATAACTTAGTAGAAGGGGTATAAATGGCGCTTAATATAAAGAATCCGGAAACCGAATACCTCATCCGCGAGCTCGCCGCGCTCCGCGGTGTCAGCCTCATTACTGCCATTCGACAGGCAGTAGAGCACGAGGTCATGCAGGAGAAGGAGACCCAGCGCAAAAAGAAGCTCACTGCCGAGTGGCTGAGGAAGATCAGCCAGGAAACCGGGCCTATGATGAACGACGGAAAGACCTCCACCGAACTCATCGAGGAACTTTACGATCCCGAAACAGGATTGCCCAGATGATCGTTGACTCGTCGGCTCTCATCGCAATCCTCAAGGACGAACCGGAGGCACAATCTTTCTCCGACGTGATAGAAGCCGCAGAAACAGTCCGCGTCTCGGCAGCCACCTACCTTGAAGCGCATATTGTTGTTGCTGGATACAAGAATCCTATTCTCAAGGCAAGGCTTGAAGAGATATTCGCCAATCCGGGACTTCACATCGAGCCAGTCACCGCCGAGCAGGCCCGCATCGCCCGCCAAGCCTGGCGCGATTACGGACGCGGCAGCGGCCACCCCGCCAACCTCAACTTCGGCGACTGCTTTAGCTACGCCCTCGCCCGCACTACCCGCGAGCCCATTCTTTTCAAGGGCACAGACTTCGCCCAGACGGATCTGCGCTCGGCACTGAAATAGCCGGCGTTGCCACCTGCTCCCGGCCAGCCTTCCTGTTCATCCATTACCCTAGAGGGTTACAGCTTCAAGGGGAGCCGGTTCCATGACGACCGCCATCAAGCAGGAAGACTTCATCGCCAGCGTTGCCGGGGCGCTGCAATACATCAGCTACTACCACCCCGTCGACTACATCACCAGCCTCGCCAAAGCCTACGAGCGCGAACAGTCGCCCGCCGCGCGCGATGCCATGGCGCAGATCCTCATCAACAGCCGCATGTGCTTCGAGGGGCATCGCCCCATTTGCCAGGACACCGGCATCGTCAACGCCTTCGTCAAGGTCGGCATGAATGTGCACTTCGAGCCTTCGCCGGGTGCGCAGCCCCTGAGTATGCAGGAAATGGTCGATGCCGGCGTGCGCCGCGCCTACCTCGACCCCGACAACAAGCTGCGTGCGTCGCTGCTGGCTGATCCCGCCGGCAAGCGCGTCAACACCAAAGACAACACGCCCGCCGCGGTCGCCGTGGAGCTCGTGCCCGGCAATACTGTCGAAGTCACCGTCGCCGCCAAGGGTGGTGGCTCCGAAGCCAAGTCCAGGTTCGCCATGCTCAACCCCTCTGACTCCGTCGTCGAATGGGTGCTCAAAACCGTACCCACCATGGGCGCCGGCTGGTGCCCGCCCGGCATGCTCGGCATCGGCATCGGCGGCACTGCCGAGAAGGCCATGCTCCTCGCCAAGCAGGCGCTCATGGACCCCATCGACATCCAGGACCTCATCGCTCGCGGCCCCAAAACCACGGCCGAGAAACTCCGCGTCGAGCTCTACGACAAGGTCAACCGCCTCGGCATCGGCGCCCAGGGCCTCGGCGGCCTCACCACCGTCCTCGACGTCAAGGTGCTCGACACGCCCGCGCACGCCGCCAATCTTCCCGTTGCCATGATTCCCAACTGCGCCGCCACGCGCCACGCGCACATCGTCCTCGACGGCTCTGGCCCTGTCTTTCTCGATCCGCCCGATCTCGCCGACTGGCCTAAACTCACCTACGACGTCTCCGGCGCGCGCCGTGTCAATCTCGACACCGTTACCCGCGAAGAAGCCGCCACCTGGAAGCCCGGCGAAGTTCTTCTGCTCAACGGCAAGCTGCTCACTGGCCGCGATGCCGCACACAAGCGCATGACCGACATGCTCAATCGCGGCGAGAAACTTCCCGTCGACCTCCGCAACCGCTTCATCTACTACGTTGGCCCCGTCGACCCAGTGCGCGAAGAAGTCATTGGCCCCGCCGGTCCTACAACTGCCACGCGCATGGACAAGTTCACGCGGCAGATCCTCGCTGAAACCGGCCTGCTGGGCATGATCGGCAAAGCCGAGCGCGGCCCCGCCGCCATCGAGGCCATCCGCGAATTCGGCGCCGTCTACCTCATGGCCGTCGGCGGCGCGGCCTACCTCGTCGCCAAGGCCATCCGCGGTTCGCGCCTCCTCGCCTTTGAAGACCTGGGCATGGAAGCCATCTACGAATTCGACGTCAAGGACATGCCCGTCACCGTCGCCGTCGATACCAAAGGCACCAGCGTCCACCAGACCGGCCCCGCCGAGTGGCAGCAACGCATCGCCGGCATCCCGATTCTGCAGTGACGAAGGAGCCCCGCTTTGGAGCGCCGCTTCAATCAGCGCGTACCACTTCGGCTGGCTTGGCATATTTTGCCCCTCCCGACAAGCCGGCATCGGGTGCGCTCACCGACAGTGACTCGGCTGGCAGCCGACCGGTTCCGGGCCTCATCCCCAATCCTGAAAAACATGCGCTACTCTTGATGCGAAGAGACTGCGAAGTTGCGGCATGCTCCGACAGCTCCATCGGGCGCAATCGGGAGGCCACTGAACACGCTCATGAATATCGAGTCTTGTTTCAATACACTCGCAGCCCTATGGGTGGTGGGAGAAATCCTCATCGCTCTCTTTGTGAGAACGGGCTCGAAGCAAGGCAAAGTCCAGGATCGCGGCACGCAAATCATTCTCTGGATCGTGATTGTCGCATCCATCTCAATCGCGGAACGGATGCATCCGTTCTTCCCCCCTGATATGCCGGGGCGTTTCACCTGGCTTCGGCCTCTTGCCCTTGCAATCTTGATTCTCGGTCTGGCTGTGCGTGCCACGGCGATCATTACGCTGGGCAGGGCCTTCAGCGCAAACGTTGCAACCCACGCCGGACAAGCGCTGCAGCGAACTGGGCTCTACTCCCTCGTTCGTCATCCCTCCTATCTCGGCCTTGAGCTGATCTTTCTCGCCTATGCGCTGCATTCGCGCACCTGGGCCTGCTTCGCCGTCATCCTCATTCCAACCACGCTGGCTGTTCTGTATCGCATCTCCGTCGAAGAAAACGCGCTCCGCCTCGCCTTTGGAGCCTCGTACGACGACTACTGCCGCACCACCCGCCGCCTCATCCCAGGCATCTATTGAGCCCGATATCGGCCTTCACTCTCCTAAAAAACAGAGGCCGGACCTCTGCGGCCCAGCCTCTGTTCTGTGAACTACGGATGCTCTTCAGATATTGACCTAGGCGCAAATCCAAGGAAACCCAGATACTCATCCGGAAGACTTCGCTCCTGAGCACCCCTTATGACAATATCTAGATAAGCGGCCGACGGCCCACATTTCTTAGGGCATTCAACCTTTGCTGCGAAAGTGAACGCCTCAATAGGTGTGAAATCAGCCCCGGACGGAGACCCAAGGTAAACCGTCTTTGTAACTTCTTCGTATCCCCCTTCGCGCAGCTTTATAGCGTCTCGGTCCCGATCGGTCATCCTGTAAACATATCCCCATACCATACGGTTTGGGTCATCGATGATGGTCGCGGCATCACCTCCGCGGGTTGTAGAGTGCTTGGTAAATACGAGTCGATGAGCGGGAAGGAACGCGACACCGTATCCTTCGGCATCTCGCGCTGTTCCCCGGCATTCTCCGTCCGCAAGATTGGAGCCGTATGCGAAATAGAAATTCCTTAGCTCATCGATGGGAAAACCAGCCATGGAGTCCAAGCGCCTTAGAAGTGATTCCCTCGCTGGAGCGTCGCCGGACAGTAGGAGAGTGACAAGGTCTCGAAATTCTTCGCTCACTGCCGCGTGAAATTGTTGGCGGTTGATCGTTCTTGTGCCTGTGGAAGGATTTCGCTCGAGCATCAACTTGGTATCAATTCGGATTTTCCAGTCTTTGCGTGTCTCTCCGTTGTGAAGGATGGCATTCCGAACATAACCAAAAAAATCACCACGGTCCTTGCTTTTGAAGTTCGCAAACCGCGGGCTCTTAAGAAAAGCTTTGAATGAAACCGCAGGGCTCACTTCTCCAGTCTCGGCACGTCCTTCGCGAAATGACTGGATTGTGTCGATAAGGAGGCAATCTAATGCGAGGATTGCAAATCCCGGCCGAAATGGAAGCACATCCTCATCATCGAACCGCGCGAGTTCTTGGATGGGCCGCAGGAAGCGCTCCTCAATGCGCCGCTGCATCGCACAAACCACTTTGCGCCAGGCATCGTCGTCGGGCGGGGTGACGGTGAGCCGCTGCCGAAGCTTCTCGTAGCATCCCACGGTGAAGTCGGACGCAAGCTCTGTTGTTGGGTCCATAGGCTATGGGTTGGTCGCTTTCAAAGCCTTCGAGATTCGTGCCCGTTTTCTCAACACCGTCCTCACAAAAAGGCCGAACCTCTCGGTCCAGCCTTTTTGTTCTGACCCCTGACACCTGACCCCTGATCCCTGCCCCTCTACTGTTTTCCGAACCGGTACACCAGCCCGTACGTAAACCCGATGCTGTTCTGCGAAGTCGAGCCGAAGCCCGTCAGGTAGTAGTCCGGCCCGAGCCGCAATGACAAATTCGGGCTCACGTTGTACTCCCCTAAAATCGCCGCATTGGCCGCGTACGTTGTCCCATCCGGATAGAGCCCCAGGCTCCGCGGATCGAAGCCATTCGCATCGCCCGAGAAATTGCCAATCGCCACGCCGCCCATCACATGTGCCGCAATGGAATACTTCGGGTGCAGGATAAAGCGGTAAGTCGGCCCTGCCAGCACGCCATAGTTGCTCACCGACGGCCGCGTGATGGACGCCTCGTTCAGGCCCACGTACGCCGTGCCATAATAGCCGCGTCCATCCACGGTGACGCCCAGCTTCTGGTTAAAGTAGCGCGTGATCGCCGTATCCCACGAATACATCGTCGCGAGTTCCACGTCTGGCCCCGGCCGGAAACGCAGGTACCCGCCGCCGACAAAAACCTCGTAGAGATTGGAATACGTATCGTGGATTGCCTGTGCGCGGCGCTGCTCGCGCCGGGCCTTGATGCGGGCCTGCACGCTCTGGTTGGCGCCCGCTTCTGGCGGCTGCGTCTGGTCCTGGGCAATCGGGGTGCTGCTCGAACTGGATTCTTCGGCAAAGCCTACGTGCGCAACTGGCAAAAGCAGCGCGAGCAATACTGCAAGACGGCGGAACGAATACATCGCTTTCGGGATACCTCCACGGGTTTGCGAGCACCCGCTTCCGGAAGCGCTCCCCCATAAGGTATTAAACCATCTGGGGCTGCGTTGTGGGGTCGCCGCTGCCCTTTGGACGCGCTGCCGGCCATTTCGCTTCCCATCTCCCTACCGAATCGCCGCCAGGTCGGCCAGCAGCGCCTTCTTGTTAAATCCCGCAACGGAGCCCCTCGCAGTGAGCCAGTCCTTGCCCAGCAACGTGTGCGCCTCATCCACATACGCCTTCCAGAACGCCACCGTCATCGTCTTCGGCTGGCCCCATGTAATGCACGTAAAACCCTTCGGGTCGTATTTCGGCACAAAAACGCAGTGGCCGCCCCAGCTACCTTTTTTCGCCTTTGCGCCGCCCCCTGGCACCACGTCCCACACATCCTGGGTCTGCGCCGTCAGCGGCAGCGACACGCCGATGTAGACGCCTCCGAACATCGCAATCGAATACCGGACCTCATCGAGGTTCGACACCTCCGGATCAGCGAATGCCGTCAGCACATGCCCCGCGAATCCCTGCTTCTGCCAATCGGTCAACACATCCAACTCGATCCCGCCGCTGTCCGTGTTCGGGTCCGTCGGCACATACCCATCCCATTTTTCGTAGTAGGACTCAACGGTGTTGTCTGAAACCGTCTTGATGCCGCCGTTGTTTGCCGTCCATACCTGGACCGCGTGTCCCACGCCGGCAATTGTG
>JBATYG010000670.1:0-4760 GCA_049673945.1 Occallatibacter sp. | reverse complement strand
TCCCCTTGTCCCATTGTCCGGCTCGCGGCCGCACCTTCGATCCCCTTGGTTTGCAGCAGCTTAAGGCTTATCGTTAAGGCTTATCCAGCAACGCCTTGGGCCGCCGGTAAGGGCGGCCCAGGGGTCTTGCGCTTGCGGCGGATTTGCTTACATTCCGTTGTTCGTCGAGCCCATGTCCGGATGGAGAACCCGGTATGTCGAGCCTCCGTGAGACCACACCAGCAAAAGGATGTCCTTGCCTGCTGGAATGGCATGCACCTGGTTTACAAAGTTATCGGCATTCGTCACCGGCTGGCGGTTCACTTCCAGGATCACGTCGCCGGGTGTGAGGCCGGCATCGTCCGCGGGGCTCGCCGGACGAACGCTCTCGACCGCCGCGCCGCTGATCTGCGTGGGCACATTGAACTGCTGCCGCACGTCGGGCGTCAGGTTTGCCATTGCCAGCCCGAGCTTGCCGCGTCCGTTGTTGCCAGGGCTGTTGTTATCGGCCGCTTCAGTGTTCTTGTGGAACTCGCCTACCGTGATCTTGATCGTCTCCGGCTTGCCATCCCGCAGAATGCCCAGTTGAATCGGCGTGCCGGGCGAGATCTGTGAGACCGCAACCTGCAGTGAGCTGCTGCTGATGATCTTTTTCCCGTTCAGCTCGCGCAGCACATCGCCGGTCTTTAACCCTGCATTGCCCGCGGGCGAGTCAGGCGTTACCTGGCTGATGATCGCGCCGGCCGCGTCCGGCAGGTTGAAGAAGGTGGCGTTGTCCGGCGTCACATTGTTCATGCTGATGCCGAGGTAGCCGTGATGCACGGTGCCGTCCTTGATGATCGAGTCCGCGGAGGCTCGTACAATCTCCGAGGGAATCGCGAAGCCCGCGCCGGCAAACGACCCGGTGCCCGTGATGATGAACGTGTTGATGCCGATCAGCTCGCCGTGTGCGTCCACCAGCGGACCGCCCGAGTTGCCTGGGTTGATTGCCGCATCTGTCTGGATGAAGTCTCCAGGCTTCCGCGGATCATCCGTGTATGGATTAGGCCGGTTCAGCGCGCTGATGATGCCGCGCGTCACCGAAAACTGGAAGTAGCCGAACGGACTGCCGAAGGCCAGCACCGACTGCCCCGGATGCAGCGCGGTCGAATTACCCCACGCGATGCTGGGCAGGTTCTTGGCGTCGATTCTGATCACCGCCAGGTCATTCAGCTTGTCCACGCCCACCAGCTTCGCGGGAAACACGCGCCGGTCGTCCAGCGTCACGTTGATCTTCATCGCTCCATCCACAACGTGATCGTTGGTCACGATATAGCCGTCGGGCGAGATGATCACTCCGCTGCCGATGCCATGCTCCACGGGATTCTGCTGCTGCTGCTGCTGCATGCCTTGCCCGCCCTGGCCGCCGAAGAAGAAGCGGCGGAACTCCGGAGGCAGATCCTGCATGCCGAAATTCTGACCACCGCCGCCGTTGCCGTCCTCCGATGTATCCTGCGCAGACGGCCGCGATGTCACCGAGACGTTTACCACCGCCGGTGTCACGCGAGCCGCCACCGCTTCCACCGCGTTGTCCAGCGAAACCAGCGACGCAACGCTGCCGTCATCCAGGGGCGCCGCTGCACTTGCCGCGTGCACCGATGGGCGATTGAACATGAAAGCGCCGCCCAGCAGAAGCGCGGCAACCGACCCGGCGGGAATAGCAAACCTCTTGGTCTTTGCTATTAATGAATTAGTTGATGGAGACATTCCTTTACCTCTCGATGGTTGTTGACGTGCGTGGTTAAAGTTGGAAAACGAGCCAGCCGTTGCGGAAACGCACCGCCTGCGGCTGCGAAGCTTGAGAAGACTTGGCGCCTGAAGGCATGACCCTGAAAACAAGCTGCGTCACCGTCACGCGGCTAGTCATCTGGGCCTCAGCCGGTGACGTCGCATCGGATGCCATATCGCTCTGCGCCGAGTTGCCGGGCTGTGTACTGGGCACGCTAGACGTTTCGATCTGCTCCCATGAGGTCATCACGATCCATTGCGGTCCCTGCACGGCTTCATGTCCCAGCGAAGCAAGCTGTGCCTGAGCTTCATTCCTGCGGCCGGCAGTCGCCGCCCTCCGAACCGCATGGTGCGCGGCGGTGCTCTCCATACGCGGCGCGGCCTCTGCCGCAGCCGGTATCACCGCCTTCGCTTCCACGGCCCGAAAGCCCGGCAGGCGACGCCCATCCTGTCGATAGACTGCATCGGCCACGTCGACGCCCGCGCCCGCATTGTGCTGTGCCGCCAATGTCGTGGCTCGCACAGGCACGAACGCCACAAACTGAGGGCAGTGCGCAAACTCAAACGATACCGCCAGCAGGCCGCCGCCGAGGGTGGCCATCAGCGCGCCAGAGGCAAATGGGCTCAACGCATGGCCCTTGCGCAGAATGCTGTGCACGCGCCGTACCAGCTCCGGTCTCCGCTGCCACGCGCCCAGTGACAAGGCTTCTGCCCTGCGCTCCAAACCCCGCTCCGCGATGCTTGCCAGGCAGGCTGCATAGGCGCGCGGAGCGCGCGTAATCGCCACCACGCCCTCATCGCAGGCCATTTCGCGTTCTTTGCAAAGCTGCCGCTCCATCCACCACAGCGCGGGGTTTAAAGGGAAGAGAACCAGGCATAGTTTTTGCAGCAAATTCGTCCAGTCATCGCAGCGGCGCAGATGCTCACCCTCGTGTAGCACGATCTGGTTCAGCTCTGCGTCCGTCAATCGTTCATAAAGCCATTCGGGAATAAGAATACGCGGCGCAAAAAAGCCGATCACACTCGGGCGATCAAGATCCTGCGTCGTGCAGATTTCAAGCTCTCTGCGGCCCCACGCGCGCGCAGGGCGCACTGTCGCGGGCCTTATCTCTACGGGAACAGCCGACTTCCACAATCTCCGCAGCCTCAACGAGTGCACAGCGAGATCAGCCGCGCGCACCAGCGACATCAGCCCCCACATGCCCGCAATTGCCAGGCCCCAGCGCAGGTCCATCGCGATCCATGGTTTCGCATCGTTTGCCACGCCGGCGGTAGCCGCGTGTCCAGACGAAATTCCGTGAAGAAAGGGAAGTGCAAGCAGCGTTGCAAAGCCAACCGACCACAGAAGAAAGCGCAAATGGGCCGACGAGCGCGGCGTCCACCGCAGGCACAACGCGAGTCCCAGCGCGATCGCAGCGCCCTGCCATAGCGCGGTCACTGCCATCGGCGCTGCCGCCGAGGCAATCGACTGCATGCCATCCATGAACTGGATCAAGTTCATCGTCAGGCTTCCTCTCCTTCGGCTGCCGACGCGCGAATCAGCTCCCTCAGCCTCTGCAATTCCTCAGGCGTCGCCTCTTCGTCCCCCAGCAGCGAGAGCAACAGCCTCTCCCGCGAATTGCCAAAGAACCGGCTCAGCACGTGCCGCACTTCCGACCGGCTCGCATCCTGCTCCTGCACGCACGGCCAGTAGACAAACGCTCGGCCCTCCTGCCGGTGCTCCACATATCCTTTTTGTTCGAGGATGCGGATCGTCGTTAGCACCGAGTTATAGGCCAGCGGCTCTCCTTCTGGCATCGCCGCCACTAGGTCGGTCACCGCAGACTCGCCTCGACACCAGAGAATCTTCATCAATCTCAGTTCGGCTTCAGTCAGCGTGTTGGACTTTTTAGGCGGCATTCTATCTCGTTGATTCCACAGGAGGAAGCTGCGTGTTCCTTGGTCTGATACCTGATAGACGAGCAACTAAAGAATTAGTTAGCTGCCATTTTCAGGAAATTTTCAAACGCCATGCCACCGGTTTTTCAACGCGCCGGAACCGTCCGGCGATTGATCCTGTTTTGTGCAGGTTGCAGCAGGGAATAGGTGATTGCCGCGGCCGGAATCAGGAAGACGGTCGAGCCCACCACCCACATCACCACGGCGCCCAGCACCTGGTCCGGCAGCGGCGCAATTCCGAAGGGGTTTGGATTGTCGACATAGAAGCGGTAGACCGGCCGGTTGTAGAAGGCAAGAAAAGCCGAGAGCGCGGTATTCACAATATCGGCGCCGATCAGGTACACCAGCACGCCCCACTCGCGGCGATGGGCCTCGGCCGGCCACGGCCGGATCACGAACCACCAGAAGAGCAGGGAAGTCGCCAGGAAGCAGATGTGCTCGAAGTCGTGCCAGGCCTCGTTCTCCAGCGCAAAGTCGTAAGCGCGCGGTACGTGCCAGCCCAGCAACGTCAGGTTCATCGCCAGCCAGGCCACCGGCGGCCGCACCAGCCACTGGCCCACCCCTCGCAGACCTTCCATCCGCGCCAGCGGACCCACAATCCCTCTCCGCGCAATCGCCGGCAGGCCCCGCAGCATGGGAACCACGGGCAGCCCCAGCAGCACCAGCGGCGGCACAATCATCATCAGGATCAGGTGCTCGATCATGTGCGCGCTCAGCAGCAAATCGGCGGCGGCCTCGAGCGGCGATCCAATCGCGATCCACAAACTTGCCAGCCCGGCGACGAACGACAGCAGCCTCCACCCGTTGAACTGCCCGGGTCGCGTGCGGCGCAGAACCATCCAGCCGCACACGTAGATCACACCGGTCAGCAGGATCGCCGCCGTAAGCCATACCGGAAATTCCCAGTTCCTGAGCACATCTTCCATGGCTCTGCTCTCTACCGTGAACCTGCCGGCACCCGTATCGCGCCTGATCGTGTCAGCGCGCGCGATGCATCCACTGCCGGCGCAAGATGGTCCTGGCCGCGCAGCGTCTTCAAAAAGCTCACCAGCGCCTGCGTCTCCGCTGGGCTCAGC
>JBATYG010000669.1:0-1911 GCA_049673945.1 Occallatibacter sp. | reverse complement strand
GGGTGAGACCCCAGCCCTCACCGTCGTAGTGGAAGGTGCGCAGGAGGCGGAAGGTGGCGCGGTCGTAGACGAAGGCGATGTGCGCCTGCCAGGTGAGCTGGATGAGCGTGCTGCCCCAGTCGGTGAGCCCTTCGGCGAAGTACTTGTCGGCGACGGGCTGCAACCTGAGGATGCTGCCGGTGGAGACGTCTTCCATGCGCAGCGAGGAGTGACCGTTGAGGCCGGTGCTCTCATAGAGATGGCCATCCACAAAGACGAGGCCCTGCGTGAAGGCTTGCTGGTCGTGCGGATAGGTGTGGAGGATGCGGTAGGAGTCAGCAGCGCGTGCAGATGCGGAGAGAAGGGTAAGCAAGAAAAGAAGTCCCGCGATGCGGGGGACTTGACCTTTATGCTTTCCCACCCTTGGCGCAGCAACAGAGGCGCGCCAAGGATGGGGCACCCGCTCTCCTAGTGATCGAAGCATCCTGAGTACACTCGCTGGCACTAGCTTGCTCCCAGATAGACGAAGCGCGCCAGAAAGAGGACGGCGATGGTGTAAAGCAGCCAGTCCTGGCGGCGGTAGTTGCCAGTGACGAGGTGAAGCACGGCCCAGGCGATGATGCCGAAGCCGAGTCCGTTGGCGATGGAGTAAGTGAGCGGAATGAGGATCAGGGTGAGGAATGCGGGGACCGCGATGATGGGCTCGGTCCAGCGGATTTCGGTGATAGTGGCGAGCATCATGGAGCCGACAAGGATGAGCGCTGGCGCGGTGGCGGCGGAGGGAACGATGCCGACGTAGGGCGAGGCGACGACGGCGAGCAGAAAGAGCGTGCCGGTGATGATCGCAGTAACGCCGGAACGGCCTCCGGCAGCGACGCCGGCGGTGGATTCAACGTAGCTGGTGACGGTGGAGGTGCCGAGGACGGAGCCAAAGACGGTTGCGATGGCGTCGGCAAAAAGGATGCGGTTGAGGCGCGGGATGGAGTGGTCGGCGGAGATGAGGCCGGCGCGCTTGGTGACGGCGACGAGGGTGCCGAGGTTGTCGAAGAGGTCGACGAAGAAGAAGACGAAGATGATTTCAAGCAGGCCCTTGCTGAGCGCGCCGCGGATATCGAGCTGGAAAACGGTTGCGGCGATGGCGTGGATGCCGCTGCCCGTCGGCGTCCAGTGAACATCGCCGAGGGCCCATGCGATCGCGGTGGTGACGAGAACGCCGATGAGGATGGAGCCGCGGACCTTTTTGATTTCAAGCGCGACCATGAGGATTAGGCCGAAGAGCGCGAGGGCCGTGGTGGGGTTGCGGAGGTTGCCCATGCTGACGAGTGTTGCGGGATCGTTGACGATGAGGCCGGCGTTACGGAAGCCGATGAAGGCGATGAAGAGGCCGATGCCGCTGGCGACCGCGGCGTAGAGTTCGTGGGGGATGGAGCGGAGAATCATCTGGCGGATGCCGGCGGCGGTGATGAGCAGAAAAATTACTCCCGAGAGAAAGACGGCGCCGAGCGCGGTCTGCCAGGGGATATGCATCTTGAGGCAGACCGTATAGGTGAAGTAGGCGTTAAGGCCCATGCCGGGCGCGAGCGCGATGGGATAGCGCGCGACAACGCCCATGAGAATGGAAGCGAAGGCGGCGGAGAGACAGGTGGCCGCGGTGACGGCGGGCAGGGGGATTCCAGCGGCCGCGAGAATGGCGGGGTTGACGAGCACGATGTAGGCCATCGTGAGAAAGGTCGTGACTCCGGCCAGGATCTCGGTGCGCCAATTGGTTCCCAGATGAGTGAATTCAAAATAGCGTTCGAGCCGTTTGAGCATAGGCGTTGTTAACGCTAGAAGACCATAGAAGCCGCGGAGCGCAAAGGGATTTGTGATCCGAGCTACGTATCGAGGCCGGCTGTGGCGGGGGAATGGCGGCGGCGGAGAATCCAGTCCATT
>JBATYG010000668.1:0-3404 GCA_049673945.1 Occallatibacter sp. | reverse complement strand
GCAGATAGAGCGTCGCATTGCCCTCAACGCGCTGCGAGTGGCTCGTCAGACTCTCAAAGAAGCTGCCCTCATATATCTCCGGCGTAATCTCGAACGGACCGCCGCTATGGGGCTCGTACCCGTCACTGAACCGGACCACCGCGACGCCATAATCGAGCAGCGCCCCGTTGTGAAAGCTCTGCTGATCGCGAAGGTAAGGCAGCCATGCAATGGTGTTGCGATTGACGGTGCTTTGTCGCGGAACCAGAGGGGAGAGACCTTCGTAGGGTGAGTGATAGTCATTAAAGAGCAGGCCACCTGCGAGAATGTTCTTCGCCGAAACATTCGCCTGCGCCTTGATGAGGTTACTGCCGCGAATCAGAGGATTCGTATTCGCGCCATCCGGCAACTCGGGTACGTAGTTGTTGTCATACTCGACTTCAAGGCCGTCGAAAAACCAGGCGCGATCCCGCACAATCGGCCCTGAGAAAGTGAGGCGCGGAACAAACTTGTCGAAGTGGATGCCGTTGATCTGCTGGAACGAGGGAATGAAGTCTGTTGCATTGAACCGGAACCGGTTGTCGCCCATCCCGGTATAAAGCGCAATCACGCCGCCCGTGCTCCTGCCGTACTCCACCGGATAGCGTGTCGATTGCTGGTCGATGGAGCGCACCGCATCGGCGCTCACCCGCATCGCGAGGTTGCCGCTCACGGGTGAGCGGATATCGAAGCTGTCCAGCAGGTCCAGAGTCGCCCACGTCTCCGAGCCCGCAACGTGTACCTGCCCGCTCTCATCCTGTATGACGCCGGGAAAGAACGGCAGCAGATTGCGAATGTCGCGCGACGTGGGGTAAGGAACGTTGATGATCTCAGGCAGGTTCATGCTGACCTGGTCTGACGTCTGCGTTGTGTCGATCCCCGGCGGAGACGCCATCACGCTGACCTGCTGCACCACGATCTGTTCGTGGTGAAGAACCACGCGAATGTCATGAAGCTGGGCATCCGTTATGGTAGTGGCCGCCTCGTAGAAACCCGGCTTTTGAATCTGAAGCGTGTACTCGCCCGCATTCGGCGGCGTGAAGGTAGCGCGCCCGGCAAAATCGCTCGACAGGGTGATCTCCGGATGCCCGGCCTGCTCTAGAACGATCCTCGCGCCTGTCACGCCAACGCCGTTCTCGTCGACCACCGTCATCGTGACCCGCGCCGGAGCCGCCTGGCCGCGCGCGGGCACAGCGCAGACAGCCATCAACAGCAACCCCGCAATTTGGCGCGCAAGCAAAGCCCGCATCCGTCTGTCGTCGTTCGCCTTTTCATTTTAGATGCACTCTCCCTGTTCTTGCTGGCGCGCTGCGTTACACTGGCAGGTCAAAGCTGAGGACGCCGCGCCATGCACATCAGGAAAGGGGACCGGGCTGCGGCTGCGGTCTTCTCATGGGTTTTTCTTATTTGGGTTGCCAGTTGCCTGCACGCACAAACCTCAGCAGATGGTCCATCCGCAACTGCCGCGCAATCCGGCGATTCGCTTCGGCTTGAGAATCACGCGATCGGCCTGCGCTGCTCGGTGGCAGGCGGACGATTGAGCGGTCTGGTCATCGAGGATCATCTGGATGGCAAGGAAATTCCCGTCGCTGCCCCATTTGCCCTTTTACTCAGGGATGGGTCAATCCTCGATGCGGGCAATCTCGCCGTCGAAGGCTCCGCGCAAGCGCGCAGACTCCTTCCTGGCGCGGATGCCTCCCGCGCTGCCGATCGCATCCCTGGCGTCGCGCTCGAGGTTCCCCTGGAGAGCGCCGACCACAGGGTGCACGCACTCTGGTCCGCGATTCTGCGCGATGGGTCGGCCTACATCCGGCAGCAGCTCACGATCACCGCGGCCGGTCAGGATGTGGCCATCGCGCGCGTGCAACTCATCGATCTTCGAGTCGATGGCGTCGGCGTGGCCGGTGCCCGCGGTATTGGGTCGGTCAACGGATCGCCCATTGTTGCCGGCAATCTCTTCCTCGGTTTCGAGCATCCTCTCTCGCAGAGCAAGATAACGGACGGCCGTGCAACGGCGTGGATTGACCGCGAGCTGCCCCTGCGCGCGGGCCAGTCCATTGCCTATTCCTCTGTTATCGGGGTTGCGGCCCCGGGGCAGATGCGCCGCGGCTTTCTTGCCTATATCGAACAGGAGCGCGCGCATCCTTACCGCACCTTCCTTCACTACAACTCCTGGTACGATCTCGGCTATTTCACCCCATACGATCAGGCCGGCGCAATCGATCGCGTCAACGCCTTCGGTCGTGAACTGGCTGAGAAGCGCGGCGTCAAACTCGATTCATTCCTCTTCGACGACGGCTGGGACGATCACAAATCTCTCTGGAAATTCAACGTCGGTTTTCCCCATGGCTTTGCGCCGGTGAGAGCCGCGGCCGAGCGCTTCGGAGCCGATCCCGGCGTCTGGATGTCGCCCTGGGGAGGCTACTCCAAACCTCGCCAGGAACGCATCGCCTTTGGCAAGGCCTCGGGATACGAAATTGTCGATGGCGGCTATGCCTTGTCCGGGCCGAAGTACTACGCCGCTTTTCGCGACGTCTGCCTCGAGATGATCCGTAAATACGGCGTCAATCAATTCAAGTTCGACGGCACGGGCAACGTCAACTCCGTGGTGCCCGGCAGCCAGTTCGACAGCGACTTCGCTGCGGCCATTCATCTCATCGGCGAGCTGCGCGCCGCCCGGCCCGACATCTACATCAACCTCACCACCGGCACCTGGCCCTCACCCTTCTGGCTCATCTACGCCGACTCAATCTGGCGTGGCGGCGACGATGACAACAGAACTGGCGTTGGCAGCGACCGCGAGCGCTGGATCACCTACCGCGACGCCGAAACCTATCAGCGCATCGTGCAGAACGGCCCGCTCTACCCGCTCAACTCGCTAATGCTGCACGGCATGATCTACGCGCAGCACAACAAGTACCTCAACACCGATCCCGGCAACGACTTCCGCAACGAGATCCGCTCCTACTTCGGTACCGGCACGCAACTCCAGGAGATGTACATCACGCCCGGCCTGCTCACCCCCGCCAACTGGGACGACCTGGCTGAGGCCGCGAAGTGGTCGCGCGCCAACGCCGATGTCCTCAAGGACACGCACTGGATCGGCGGCGATCCCGCCTGGCTTGAGGTTTATGGGTGGGCTTCATGGGCGCCGCGTAAAGGCATCCTTGTCCTTCGCAATCCCAGCAGCAAACCGCAATCGATCTCGATCCGCCTGCAGGATGCGCTAGAGCTGCCATCGGGAGCAGCGCGGGCATATTCCGCCACCAGCCCATGGAAAAGCGATGCAGGCCGCGCCGCGCTGACGCTGCGGGCACTCGAGTCCCACGAATTTCAGCTCGCGCCCTTCGAGGTTCTCACCCTCGATCTCGCGCCGCAGGCCGGCC
>JBATYG010000667.1:0-3828 GCA_049673945.1 Occallatibacter sp. | reverse complement strand
CGCGGGCCTCGCCGATGCCCGCATTGACGAATCCCCTCACAGAAGCGAAAATAGAGAAGTTGCGTCCCTGCAACATCGTGGGCCTGTGGCGCAGTTTGGGAGCGCGCTTCCATGGCATGGAAGAGGTCGTCGGTTCGATCCCGACCAGGTCCACCAATTCACCGCGCTTGATCTCACACTGACACCTGAGCCGCTTGCGGCTCTCGACGACGTGTTCAAGCCCGTTGCAATTTTCCCGCAGAGTTCATTGTCCAGCCACCCTCCTATTGCTCATGCAACGCCAGCGGCAGGCAGGCTGGCAGCTCCGTGCCCGCGGACCCGACGCGACTCCGTCGATAGCACTTGGTATTCTCGCCTTCATCTCGCATTCCGGCGCTCTAACGCACGCAATTCACGCCGCCGGGGTTGATATCGGACTGATTTTGTCGTATATAGTTTAAAGGGCGACTGATTTGGTCGCAATTGATGAAGGCAGTTGGATTGCATGGACCAGGGTCCCGCGGGTTTATCTCTTGGCCGAGACCGCAAAGACCCTGGGGGACTGCCGCCCAGTGGGCTGCAGACTTGTCCGCATTATAGGGTCGGGTCGAGTACGACTCAAAGGGTCCTCCTCCGCAATCCGAATTACCGACAGCTTGCATCTCTGGCGCAGCGAACGCGAGAGAGCGCAATGCGCACACGAAGCGGTGGCAGAGCTCACCAGGATTGATTTGCAGGAGGACCATGAAGATGAAGGCTCACAAGAAGAATTCAGGGCGAAACAGATCGCAGTCTCTGCGCCGCAATTGGCTTGCGTTGGGAACGTTGGCAACCTATGCGGCCTTCAGCGCTGGAAGACCTGCTCTTGCCGCTGAAACAGCGGTTCCTACAGTAGATGGCGCGGCTCCTCCCACGTTGCCTCTGAAGCGATTTGAAATTCCTGCGGGTCCGCTTGAACAGGCGATCGGCGCTTTCGAGAAAACAACCGGCGTCAAGGTCAAGGTAGTGTTGCCGGCGGGAACACTGGCCGGGTTCAATTCGCAAGGCGTCATCGGTCTCTATCGGCAAGAGGATGCGCTTCGTCTTCTTCTCAGCGGCACCGGGTTGAACTTCCGTATGGATGACCAGAATACGGTGGTCATTGGCGTCCAGGCCAGCGCCACTGTCTCTGTCAGTGCCTCAATCACTGATTTCGTATCGATGCAGAAGTTCACTCAGCCGCTCATTGACACGCCCCAGAGCGTGACCGTAGTTCCGCAGTTCGTCATGCAGGATCAAGGGCTGTCCACTCTGCGTGACACGCTGCGCAACGTGCCGGGCATCAGCCTCGCAGCGGGCGAAGCCGGTGCGCAGGGCGACAATCTCACCATCCGCGGTTTTACCGCCCGCAACGACATCTTCCTTGATGGAATCCGCGACTTTGGCAGCTACTATCGCGACTCTTTCAACTTCGAGCAGGTCGAAGCGCTTGAGGGCCCGGCAGGAATTCAGTTTGGTCGAGGCTCAACAGGAGGGGTTGTCAATCAGGAGAGCAAAGTCCCCGGCGTCGAGAAGTTCGTCAATGTCCAAGCCCAGTTTGGAACCGATCTGACCCGGAGGCTTACGGCCGATCTCAACAGCCCACTCGAAGACACCCTTGGTGGCACCGCGTTTCGCGCCAATGTCGTCGCCGAAGAAGCAGGGATAGCAGGACGGGATGCCGCCGAAATCCGGCGCTTCGGTGTCGCGCCTTCGATCTCGATTGGGCTGGCCTCCAAGACCCCGGCGACGTTGAGCTATGAGCATCTCTCGGAAAACGACACGCCCGACTATGGCTTGCCCTGGCTCTTCAACGGCGTCGCACCCGCAAGCCGGCACAGCTACTTTGGATTCCCCGATGAGAACTACCTCAAGACGAACGACGACATTCTGACCCTGAAAGTTGAACACAACCTCAAACCCAATCTGAATCTGCACATGATTGCGCGCGCGGCAAACTATCCGCGAGAGGCGCAGATCACCGAACCGCAAATTTGCTCCAATGCGTCGCTCAGCGTTCCGGTAGGTGGGGTGGTTTCGTCGCTGCCGACTCTTGCGTACAACTCGGCGCTTCCATGTCCCTACACGCCTTCAACACCTGCGGATCAGATTACGCAGGTTAACCGAAACCAGATTCAGGTCAAGAGCGTCGAAGGGATGCTTTGGGACCAGCTCGAGCTGGGCGCCCGATTCAAGACCCTTGGCGTTCCACATGATTTGGTCGCCGGCGCCGAAGGTGGGCAGGAGATCTCGAACCCCATTCGGTACAGCTACACGATTAACAAGATCAATACAGTCCCTGACACAACTCTGCTTGACCCAAATGAGAAGCAACCATTTTCGGGAACCGGCTACATCACATCGATCGTTCATACGAAGTCCAAAAGCGTTGGCCTGTACGT
Source organism: Occallatibacter sp. (assembly GCA_049673945.1). Lineage (GTDB taxonomy): Bacteria > Acidobacteriota > Terriglobia > Terriglobales > Acidobacteriaceae > Telmatobacter. The sequence goes on along the minus strand of JBATYG010000667.1, from coordinate 1,429 downwards.
CATCGACACCGTGAAACTCGGCCGGTTGTTTGAGCTGACCGGCGGAGTGCGCTGGGACCGCTTCGACACCGGCTACAACCTTTATCAGCCAACGCCGCCCGCCGGCGGAACTGTAACGGCTCCGGTGTCCCCGATCAGCCGGCTCGACGAACAGCCCAGCTATCGAGCCGCGATCGTCTACAAGCCTTCATCGCACGGCAGCCTTTACTTCGATTATGGAACCAGTTGGAATCCCGATGCAGAATCACTGAGCCTGAGCGTTGGATTGGTCAATGGCAACGTGGCTCCTGAGGAGAACCAATCCTACGAAGCCGGTGCGAAGTGGAGTTTCCTGAGAGACCGGCTGTTGGCCGAGGGCGCGTGGTTCCGTACCGAAAAGGACAACGCCCACGAAACCAGTCCCACAAATTCGAATGAGATCGTCGCTGCGGGTAACCAACTCGTGAAGGGAGTGCAGTTCAGCGCGGTCGGCCGTCTGCCAGAAGGCATGGACCTTGTTGTTGGGTACGCCTATATGGATAGCGCTGTGATCTCCTCGCAGTTCTTCCCAACGGCTGTTGGCTATCCGCTCGCCAACGTTCCCAGGCAAACGTTCAATCTCTTCGTAACCCATCGCCTGCCCTGGCGGCTCAACGGTGGCCTGGGCAGCAACTACGTCGGCAGCCGGACAGCAAGTTCAACCGTGCCCTATATGCCCACCGGATTCGCACCCAATCCCAATGGGCCTGGCTACGTCGTCACCAGTGTGGCCATGAAGCAGGTTCCCGGCTACTGGGCCTTCAACGCAATGTTGAAACGTCCCATCAGCGAAAAGCTGGAGTTCCAGGCCAACGTCAACAACATTTTGAACCGCTATTACATCGATCTGCCGCATCCGAGCCACCTCATTCCGGGCGCGGGAGCCAGTGCACTCTTCGGCATCAACTTTCGCTTCAAATAACATCGTCAATTGCGCAAAGGTAGCCCCGCACGCATGGGGCTTGAAATCTGGATTGAATACTCCTGGAGTTCGACAATCATGTTGATTACGATTCCTGATGTTTTAACCACCGAAGAAGTCACTCAAGCGCGTACGATTCTCGACGCCACCGAGTGGGTTGACGGGAAAGTGACGGCTGGCTATCAGGCTCAGGCAGTCAAAGAGAACCTTCAATTGCCTGAGGGGCATCCAGCAGCAGTGAGGCTGGGTGAGATGGTGCTGGCCGCGCTCGCACGCTCGCCGCTCTTCATGTCGGCCGCGCTCCCCCTCAAGGTGTTTCCGCCTATGTTCAACCGCTACACCGGAGGTGGCCATTTTGGAACCCATGTCGATACTGCGATTCGCGCTTTGGCTTCGACGGGCCAGCGCATCCGGACCGACATCTCCGCAACGCTCTTCTTCACGCCTCCCGATCAGTACGAGGGCGGCGAGCTGATCGTCGAAGACACG
>JBATYG010000666.1:0-1878 GCA_049673945.1 Occallatibacter sp. | reverse complement strand
TTGACCGGCCCGGAAGTCGAGGCTCTGTACGTGCGCGGCGCTTCCTGGCTTGCGGGCAAACCCCTCTAGACGATCTGCGAGGAACGGCCCTCTTTAGGGGGTCGGAGCTTCAGCTCCGACATAGCAGGCTTGCTGCCAGCGCGCTTTAGCGCCTGAGGACACTCTTCATCGCTTTGCCCCGCGACCTGCTAAGCCGGGAAATCGCAGAGGCCGCTCAGATGGGATCAGGTGTATATTATTTCTCGCCTTTGAAATCAAAATCCAAACACTAAGGACAATGCCATCATGGCTGCAGAAACCGCTGCTGCACCAATCCAAGTTTCAGACGCCGCCTGGCAGGCAATCGAAGGCGGCTACGACATCCAGGTCCATGTCGCGCCGGACGTGATCGCGCGGCGCATTGACGACCTCGATCTCGCAAAGGAATTCCTGGCGCATAAGCTCAAGGGCTTCGTGCTGAAGTCGCACTACGCACCGACCTACGAGCGCGCCAAAGTGGTCACGAAAGCGAATCCTGGCATCACCGCGTACGGCGCGATTACGCTGAATCACAGTGTCGGCGGCTTGAATCCTGTTGCGCTCGAAATCGCCGGCCGCTCCGGCAACAAAATCGTCTGGTTCCCCACAGTGGACGCGGCCAACGAAACTGCCGGCCGCAGTGACGGGCCCACGGACAAGCTCCCATTCTGGGCGAAAATTCAGCGCGAACTTTCCGCAACGGGCATTTCGCCCGCGCCGATCAGCGTGCTCGACGGCAGCGGCAAGGTCACCGACGCGGCGCGGCGGTGCCTCGAACTAATCGGCAAGCACGACATGATCCTCGCCACCGGCCACCTCAGCAAAAAAGAGATTCACGCGCTCGTAAAGGTCGCAAAGAAGGAAATCGGACTGAAGCGCGTGGTCGTGACGCACGCGGAATTTCCGTCGCAGAACATGACCGCGCAGGAGCAAGTCGAAGTGGCCGATCTGGGCGCGATGATCGAGCACTGCTTCACCACGATGTACACGAACAAAGCCCCCTGGGAGGCCTACTTCGACAGCGTCCGCAAGGTCGGCCCGGAACGCGTGGTTCTCTCAACCGATCTGGGCCAGACGATTAATCCGCCTATCGCGGAAGGCTTCGGCATGTTCGCGCAGAAAATGCTCGACGCGGGCTTCCGCGCGGCCGATGTGCGCCGCATGTGCGTCACGAACACGACCGCGCTCCTCACCTAGCGGGCGCGGCCTCATTCCTGTTCAGCGCCAACGGCCACATGCTAGAATTGTGGCAGTTGGTCGTACGATAGGCCCGTAGCTCAGTTGGCTAGAGCGCCACCTTGACACGGTGGAGGTCTGCGGTTCGAGCCCGCACGGGCCTACCATTTGCCCTATTGACCTGCTCGTAGTTGCCGCTCCTTCGACTTACCCTTCCACTGGCCGCGCCGTTCTTACATGCCTTCATATCTGAGCGCCATTTTCTGGTAAGGACTATCCGCGAGGCCTTCATCGAGTTCCTCGGAATATTGCCGAAAGGCCTCCCGGGCGATTGGGATGGGTGATCCAAGCAGAGCCTCAAGTAGTTCCGTCGGGCCTGCGAACAGTTTGTAGAATCCGTAGCAAGAAATGGCCCAAGAGCATGCGGCGTCCATCAGTAAGTATCCTAAGAGGGCACACTCTTTATTGAAGTTATTTAAATCTTCCGGTGAGATTATGACTTGATAGCAAACCGGTAGCGGGTCCAAGAATTCCGTCGCCACCGCCAAGCATTCGGTGAAGCCAGCTTGGTTCAAAGTCGGAACAATTCGTTCGATCTCTTCCGGATTGAAGTGACCGGTTTCGCTTTTTGCCGGAACCACCTTCCACTGATGATTCTGCAACCAAACGGGATCGAAGTTACGT
>JBATYG010000665.1:0-11511 GCA_049673945.1 Occallatibacter sp. | reverse complement strand
GCCATGGGTGAACATCACACCATAGCTGGAGCGGATCACTGTCTTCGAACAAACCTGATACGCGAGACCCAGGCGCGGCCCAAAATTCTTGAAGTAGTTATCCACGGGAGTGGAGCAATTGCAAGTGCCTGCCCCGTGCCCCGTGAATTGCAACGCACCGTTAATGCCGGTAACCGGGTTCGCGAGATTGGGATCGAAGTAGCCCGAAGCGTTGTGTACCTCGGTCACGCTGGGGAAGAAGTCATAGCGCAGGCCGAGATCCAGGGTCAACTTCGGAGTCACCTTCCAGTTGTCCTGCACGTAGGGCGAAATGGCACGGAAGCGCGCTCCGAACTCCTGCTGCAGATACTGCGTGAAGCTGCCCTTGTCGATTTCGCCCACCAGGAAGCTCGCGTAGGAAAGACCTGTGCCGGTGGTCGCCACATACTTGGGCGCAGCGTTGCTTGATGCATTGATGCCCGCGGTTTCTGTAATTGCATTGGCCAGGGTGATTGGCGTGGAACCGCCCGTGGCATTGTTGACGTTGTACTGCATCCATGCCACCTGGCCGCCGAATGTGAACGAATGCTTGCCTACATTCCACTGCAGGTTGTCGAGCGTCGTGTAATTCTCGGCCAGTGTCAGATTCTCCGTCGTGCCGCCCCAGTTGGTAGGTGCGTCAGAGCCCGTGAAGGTGACGATAGGAAAGACGTTTGCCGCCTGACCCGTGGGCAGTCCTGAAAGACCCATCGCAGAAGCCGCATAGGTCGGAGAGTCATTCGGGTTGAAAGTTGGCCCGTTATAGCGAGCGTATCCCCACTTGAACTGGTTCAGCAGGTTCGGTGAGAAAACGTGTATCTCTTCAACCGTCCACACCGCAGTCTTCGGAGCATATGCCTGGCCGTAGTTATAGGGAACCGGCCCAACGTTGCGCCCCGCGGTTGTCTGCCCTACCGGAACCGAACTCGCCTGCCTGCCGACCGCGCCCAGCACCGTGAGAGTATCGCTGTCGGTGAAGTTGTAGTCGATACGAGAGGTAGTCGACCAGTTGCTCAGGCCGGTTGCGTTCGGCGCGACGTAGTTGTTCTGTAATGCATTGCTGATCGCCCCGGTCGGCAACTGCTGCAGAAAACTTTGCAGATTGTTAGCAACATCGGAGAACTCACTCGAAGGGACAACGTTGACGGCTCCAACCTCTATCGGATTGCCCCGCGGACCTGTTCCTGTACCTGGCCCGTAGCCGAACTGGTAACGGCATGGTCCGTCGGTGCTGTTCGCCGTGCAGGTGGTCTGGCTCAGCGGGTCGTAGACCTTCGGCGCGGCTGCGCTGAAGTCGCCGCCCTGCTCCGCAACCGTGGGAAACGTCATAGGCGTCGGCGTGGCGCTGCTGTAACGGAAGCCGTTGTAATTTGTGAAAAAGAAGAGCTTGTGTTTCAGGCTCCCAAATGGAATGAGCGGGCCGCCCAGGTTGATGCCGTACTCGTTGCTATGCTCGACCGGCTTCACCGGCAAACCGGTTGCGGGATTTGGGATCTTTCCGAACCAGCCCCATGTGTCCAGAGCCGTATTGCGGAAGAACTCGTAGACCGCTCCGTGCAGGCCGCTTCCTCCGCGCTTGACGGAGTAGTTCATCACGCCCTGGCCTTCGTAGATGGCCGAGTATCCGCTGGTCTGCAGCTGGAACTGGTCGACCGCATCGACGGAGATTGCCGTCCACACGTAGCGCGGGTCACCGTTGCCGCCAGCGCGCACGAACGGGATACCGTCGATATACACCGCCGAGACTGCACCACGGCTGCCGGAACCGTTCACCACCCCGGTGTTCGTCGTAGCGTTGCCATTGGTCACGTTGCCCTGGACGCCGGGCATGAGATAGACGAAGTCCGTAGCCCGGCGCTGATCGGCGCTGCCATACGCACCCATCTCAATCGGCATTTCCGCATAGGCTGCGTTTTCCATGGTCGCGCCGAGCGTTGCGTTGGTGGTTTCAAGTTGAGGAGGCGTCGCCGAGACCGTGATCTCCGCTGTCGCAGATCCTACTTTGAGCACCGGATTGAAGGCTTGCGATTCCATCGCGTTCACATAGATGTTGCTTTGCATCAGCTTTTCGAAGCCGTGCGCAGTGACCGTAACGGTGTAGATTCCCGGATCGAGATTCGCAAACGTATAGCTGCCTGTTCCGGTGGATACGGTCGTGGTGCCCAGTCCGGTGGCGCCGCTGGTGGCCACCACAGTCGCACCCGGAATAGAGGCGCCTGTCGCGTCAGTGACTGTACCGGTAATGGCTCCCTTGCCGCTGAGCTGCGCGACGGCAGTGCCGGCAAACAGCAACACGAAGATTGCCACGACCCACGAACCGCGCCAACTGCCGCTTAGACGCGCGTTGCAGGCGTTGGCCGCCCGATCGCACCCGAAACGAACAAACCAAGTGCTCATAACGAATTGCCTCCTCAAGAAGAAAAAGAACCAAGCACGGATCAGGCAGAGCATCGCGCGTCGGCTGAGAATTCCTCTCCAACGTCGCAGTGGTCTGACCACATATCGAAACTGGAACAGTTTGAAACACTGACGCAAGCGTTGTCAATGGGGAAAAATCCCGCTTTGGCCCATGCGATATGGCTGTGGAAGCAAATAACAGTGGTTTATTCTCGATCCGGCACGAGAAAGAGGTGGTCTGACCATCCCCGGATCCGGCTCCCATGACAATTTGTTTGTGACCGTGCATCAAAAAGCCGAGGGACTCGATGTTAACGATTGCGCAAGAGTTCCCTATGGAAGAGGGAGCGGACTCGATTGATTTGCAAAAATGATTGCCGGAACGGGTGTCGATAACTGCTGAGAAATCAGAGAGCAAGGCTGTTTCGGCGGGAAAATTCCCTGCATCTTTAGTCTGTTAACGGACTTTGGACGGAGAGCAGTTCGTACCTGGCCTGCGTCCGCCGCCACACTCTGGCTGTTATCCGCAATCCATAAATTGCAGGAAGGCCGGCCGGGCCTCGGGCCGATGGCGGCCCACGCCAAGGAAATCAATCCTCTTCGACGCGGGAGTTTCTCATGCGCAGGGAAAGCACGATTCCGTAGAACGCGACGACGGCATAGCCGAGCAGCGGCACGATGTAGCCTTTGGCGACGCTGCCGGTATCGCGGGCGATGAGACCGTGGATGGGCGGGAAGATAGCTCCGCCGACGATGGCCATGACCAGTAGCGAGCCGGCGAGCTTGGTGTTGGGCCCGAGCCCCTTGAGGCCAAGCGCGAAGATGGTGGGAAACATGATGGAGAGGAAGAAGCTGCTGACAACGATCGCGTAAGCGCCGGGCATGCCGGGCCAGAGGATGGCGATCGACAGCAACCCGACGTTGATCACGGCGTAGAGGCCGAGCAGCGTGGCGGGGCGGAAGTACTTCATCATCTGGGTGCCAAAGAAACGGCCCGCGGCCATGGCGATGAGCGTGGCGGTGAGATAGCCGGCGGCGACGCGCTCGCTGACGCCGGTGAACTGCTTCATGTAGGGGATGAGGCTGCTCCATGTGGCGACCTGCGCGCCCACGTTGCAGAAATTGGCGATGACCGCGAACCAGAGCAGCGGATAGCGCAGGAGCGCACGATAGGAACCGTGATCGCCCGGTTCGGCTTCGTGCTCGCCCACGATCCGTGGAAACTGCATGCGCGAGAGCGCGAAGGCGAAGGCAAGAACGACGGCGCCGAGCACGATGTAGGTGGGCACAACGCGCATCAGTTCAGTGTGCAGATAGGTGTTGTAGGTGCCGGCTGACTGCATAGCAGCAGCCTGCGCGGGGGTTAGCTCGATGCCGGAGAAGATAAATCGCGCGCCGATGAGGACGCCGACGATTGTTCCCGGTGGATTGAAGGATTGAGCGAAATTGAGGCGACGCTCAGACGTTGAGGAAGAACCGAACTGCGCCACGAAGGGATTGGCGGCGGTTTCAAGGATAGATGCGCCGCTGCCAACGACAAAGAGCGCGATGAGAAAGGGCGCGTAGAGGCCGGTGACGGCAGCCGGCCAGAAGAGGATCATGCCCACGCCGAAAGTGCATAGGCCGACGATCATGCCAGCCTTGTATCCCCAACGGCGCATGAGCAGCGCGGCTGGAATGGCCATGCAGAAGTAGCCGAGAAAGTTGGCTGTTTGAACAAGCTGAGCGCCGAGCTGAGAGAGTTCGAAAGATTTCTTGAACTGCTGGACGAGGATGTCGGTGAGGTTGTTGGACATGCCCCAGAGGAAGAAGAGGACGATGATGAGGGCGAAGAGCAGCCAGTGATCGAGGGGGAAAATCGGCGCTTTGGTTGAGGAGGGGTAGCGGGAATCGGCGAGCCTGGGTGTGGCACTCTGCATGCGGGTCTCTCGAGGTTGCTGGCTGCTGCGATGTCAAGCTTATGCGGAGCAAGGCTGGCCTGTCGACCGTTGGAGGGAGCAGACGAGTGTCAGGGGATTGCAGGCGGCGCGGCGTCAAGAGCGCTCTCCCATGCGGACAGATTTGTCCGAAGGGACGCGACCGGGCGAAAGGCCGAGGTGCCGCCACTTGCGGCGGCTGACCACGCACCGGTCTGGTTGCCGAGGGCGAGGGCCCTGGGGATAGGCCAGCCGCGCAGCCACGCGTGCAGGAAACCTGCGTTGAAGCTGTCGCCGGCGCCGATGGCGTCCACGACAGCGACATCGCCAGCGGACGCATGCCAGCATTGGTTGCCAAGGCATGCGCTCGAACCGTTGGCTCCACGCTTGACGACAAGAAGCGGGACGAGGCCGCGCAGGAGATCGATGGCACGATCGAGGTCGCTTTCACCTGCGAGCATGCAGGCCTCGCGCTCGTTGGGCATGAGCACGTCGACGAAGCGAAGAGCGTTGAGAATGTCGCGATCCCACAGATTGTCGGGGTCGTCGTTGGGATCGAGCGAAATAGTGAGCCCCGCCTCTTTGAGCGCGGCGAACAAATCGGGAATTCGAGCGGTAAGAGCGCGCTGCAAATAATAGGACGACATGTGAAAGTGGCGCGAGCCGGCCAGATACGCCAGATCGAGCTTCTCGAAGGACAACTGCGAGGTTGCGCCTGCACAGGTGAACATGTGCCGCAGGTGCTGGTGCTGCAGATGGACGGTGACGCCGGTTTGCAGCTCACAAGCGGGCACGCACTTTGACAGATCGACGCCGGCGGTGAGCAGTTCGGCCTTGCAGAGGCGCCCGAAATCGTCGTCGGGCGTGGTGGTGATGAATCCGACGGAGTTGCCGAGGGCGGCGAGATTATGCGCGGTGATAGCGCCGGAGCCGCCGACGCGGATGGCCATCGTTTCAGCGAGGAGCTCGCGCTCCGCGGGCAGATCATCCGGGAGCCCGTAGAGCACCATGTCGAGATTGGTGTCGCCGACGAGCGTGACATCGAAGCGCTGGTGACTGAGTGATGGAGATGCAGGGTTCTGGTCGCTCATGCAGCCTCGGCGGGCAAGACGGTGGAACGGCGGCGGACGATCCAAAGCAGGATGCCGATAAGCGCCCAGCCGGTACCCGCAGCCTTGGCGAGTGGTCCGAGGTTCCACCAGAGCACGGCGCAAGTGAGCAGACCTGCGATCGAGAGAAGCATCGGCGCTAATTGCTTGAAGCGTCCCTGACGCCAACTGCGAATCATTGAGGAAAGATTGACGCCCATGAATGCCAGCAGCGCTCCGTAGTTGAGCAGCTCTGTGCCGAGCTGATAGCTGAAAACGAGAGCCCCCGCGAGGCAGATGGCGCCGATGAGCAGAACATTGTTGCGCGGAATGCGGCTGCGGGAGGTGACGGCCCCGAAGAATTCGCGCGGCAGGGCGCCATCTACGCCCATGACATAGAGCAGGCGCGCGGCCCCCAACTGCGAGGCCATGCCGGAGCCCATGTTCGCAAGCAGCAGCGCCGCGTTGACGATGGCGAAGAGAATGGGGCCGCCCAATCTGCCGGAGACGTGCACGTAGGCCGTATCGATGTCGGGAAAGGCCAGTCCGCGTGGCCAGACAAGCTGCGCCACATAGACCTCAATGCTGGCGAGGATGCCGGTAATGAGGCAGGTGAGCACGATGGCGCGGGGCACGCTGCGCGCGGGATCTTTTGCCTCATCGGTGAGAGTTGAGATGCCGTCGAAACCAATATAGGTGAGTACAGCAATGGAAGTGCCGCGCAGGAGGCCGGACATGTTGAACGTGGCGGGATCGTAGAAGGGCCGTACGAAGAAGGCCGCGCCGGGATAGGAGAGATGCAGGAGCCAGCGGGCTGCGGCGGCGAGAACCAGCAGAATGACGACGCCGAGCGCGAAGGCCATGCCGGCGTTAATGCGCGCAGAAGTCTCGACGCCGTTGCAGTTAAGCGCCGTAAAGAGAGCGGCAAAGAAGATGGCCCATGCGATGTAGGGCACGCCGGGCAGGAAGTTCATGGCGGCACGGCTGCACCAGATGGTGCAGATGAGCGGATTCAGCACATAGTCCATGACGAGGCACCAGCCGGTGAGATAGCCAAGGCTGGGATGAATCTCCTTGCCTACGTAAAGAAAGGCTGAACCGCCGTGAGGATAAACGCGGGCCATGTGGCCATAGCTGATGGAGGTGAAGAGCATGGCGACCATGGCGAGAAGGATCGCAGTGACGACGTGCCCGCCGGCCTCGTGATAGATGACGCCGAAGCTCGGCATGGGAGCGGTGGGCTGGATGAGGATGATGCCATAGAGAACGAGATCGCGAAAGCGCAGAGCGCGCTTGAGCGTGACTGCACCGGATTGAGGATCGTGCGTTGCGGAGGCCATTGGTTCTCTACTGCGCGGTGACGGCGGTTGCCGGATTAAGCGTGACGGGAGGGACGTTCCAGCCTTCAAGCTGAACGACCGGAGATGTGCTGGAGTCGCCCGGGGGCAGCATGGCGGTCAGCGTTGTCGACTGGCCGGGCACAAGCTCGATCCAGTTGTCTGACCAGAGGACAGGCGCGATGAGACCGCCCGACGGAGTGCGCGCCGCAGCACGAAGCTGAAAGGCGAGCGATTGCGAGGTGTTGGTGAGGTGCAGGCGAATTTCGCGACCGGACGGCGTGGTTGCAATTTCAGCATGAGCAGAAACGGTTGCTGCGGGGAGATTGGCCAGCGCGGTGAGATCTTCGTAACGCAGGGCCGGCGTGTGGGTGTAATCGGTCTTTGGCCAGTCGAAGGTGGTGAGCGTACCGGGCACCCAGTAGAAGTTGTTGCTGACGGGATGACCGGAAGCGTCGTCGAGCGAAAGCTGGATGAAGAAGAGGCGATCCGCGCCGGCGTAGAGATGCTCGGGCAGCTGGGCTATGCGCAGCGAGCTGTCGGAAGCCGCATCGATGACCGGTTCGGCGGAGTAGAGCTCCTTCCACGCGAGATTGTAGACATGAATGTGCGCGTGCAAACCGGCCGCCGGAGTGTAGGCGCTATTGACGACGACGATTGATTGATCGTCATAGGAGTATTGGATGTGGATGGGCTCGCAGGCCTTCTTGGCCGCGTAGTAGCCCGCGCCAGTATCGAGATAGTAGTCATAGAGATGCCAGATCATGGAAGGCCAGGCGTTATTGAGCATCCACTGAATGACTCCGGTGGAGAAGTATTTGTTCTTGCCATAGGCCTCGAACATGGCGCGCTCGGAGTCGTATTCCATGGTCTGCGCGATACGCTCGTACTGGGCCGCGGAGCGAGGTTTGGCGTAGCTCGCCTCCATGGCTTCGTCGAAGACTTTGAGATTCACGAATTCGCCGCCGCCGAAGTGGAGGCTCCAGGTGGAGGACGCGGGCCAGGCATTGGGATCGGGCAGGAATTTTTCGCGACTGGCGAGCGAGGGAATGGCGGGGCCGGGACTGGTCTCGGTGTTGAAGCTGAAGGCGCCTCCGTTGTGCTGATCGAGATACCAGTAGCTTGGCGCGACGTAGTCGTAGGGGCCGGACATCTTTACGCCGCTTTCACCAGTGACGGTGGTGGGAGCCTGCGATGCGGAGGAGAGGATTGGATTGGGCCAGTGAGTGTCGGCTTCAACGGCGAGATACGCGCGCTCCACGTCGGCGGGCGGAGGATTGTCACTACCGTTGAGCCAGACGAGGAGACTGGCGTGCTGGCGAAGGCGCAGCATCTGCGAACGCAGAGATGCTTTGGCGATCTCCAGATCTTCCGGAGTCCAGGCGGCCCATTTCTCCCAGTGATCGCAGCAACACCAGCCGAGCATGACGAGAATACCCTGCTGGTCGGCGAGGTGAAAGAAGTCTTCAGTTTCGAGCTTGCCTTCAAGGCGGATGGTGTTGAGGTGCATGTCGCGCACCATGCGGAACTGATCGCGAAGCCGGTTGCCATCGGTGCGGAGCAGCATGTCCTGCGACCAGCCGGCGCCACGAATGAGGATGGGCTTGCCGTTCACGCGAAAGAGACGGCCGCCCGTGGCTGTGAGCTCGGAGGTGATCTCGCGGATTCCGAAGTTCACTGTTTTTTCGTCGGAAAGCTGACCCTGGGTGTGAGCCTGGACGGAGAGAGTTTCAAGATGGGGCTCGCCCATCTGCCAGGGCCACCAGAGCTTGGGATGCGCGATGCGCAGCGAAGGAAAATTGCCGGAAGTGAAGGCCACAGTGCGCTCTTCGTGAGGCGCAAGCTCTACCTGCTGCTCAAAGCGCGCTCCCGCGGCGCTGCCGCTGACGGTTCCCTTCCATGCACTGTTCGTTGAGTTGTGCAGATTGACGTAGACGGTGAGATCGGCCGTATCGAGGTCGCCGCGCGGGAAATGCGTTTCGACCATGGGAGAGGTGACGGTGACGGGTCCGGTAGGGACGAGATCGACGGCGCCCCAGAGGCCCATATCCTTGTCGGGCGGACAGGGATTCCAGTCGACCCAGTTGATGCCAAGATCATTCTCAGTGGGAGCAAAGGTTTTGACCGCGAGGACATTTGCTTTGCCTGGCTTGAGAAGGTCTGTCACGTCGAAGTCGTAGGTTCGATAGGCTCCAGCGACGGTGTGCTCGTCGGCGATCTTGTGGCCGTTGAGCCATATCTCGGCGCGATAGTTGATGCCTCCGAAGTGCAGCCAGAAGCGGCCATCGGACGCGGACGCCGAAGGCGCGGTAAATTCCGTGCGATACCACCAGGCGCAGGCGTACGGGCTGTCAGGCGGCATGGGAAGGTTGGAAAAGTTGTGGCCGACGGGATAGCTCGTGCCTGGAATCTTGCGCAGGTTGTCACCGTAATAGGGATCAGGCAGAAGACCTGCGGCCACCTGCGCGGCCAGCACCGTGTTGGGCACGGAAGTCTTGAGCCAATCGGCGGTGGAATAGCCGGGGGCAGAGATGGCGTCGCCGGCTGCCTGAAGCCTGCATGCCGACTGGAGGCGCCAGTCCTCGTGAAGATGCATGATTGTCTCGGCGCGAAGGAGGGGCAAGGACAGCGCAACAAGAAGGAGAAGGAGCGGCAAACGAATGAAGCGCACAGGTATCCACGGCAGGCAAGGTGACTGGCGGCGACGACCGCAATAACGAAAGACGAGCGGCATGGATGACCTCGCGCCGTTGTAATTGAAGGGTTTGAAGATTGGACTATCTTTGCGAGGGAGCGTGATCGTCAAGAGACACCCTTTCTGCGCGCTGCGCTGCTGCCGGAGGCCGGCGGAGGAGCTGTTGTTCCGCGCACAACGAGCTCTGGCACGGCCTTGCTGAGATGCACCGGGTCGGCGCTTCCCTGCCCGCAGGCGTTGATTGCTTCGATTGCCCATTGCGCAGCGGTGAGCCCCATCTGCCATAGCGGCTGGTGAATGGTGGTGAGCGCGGGCGTTGTGACCAGAGCAGGAAGCACGTCGTCGAAGCCGACGACGGAGCAGTCCTGAGGAACGCGTATGCCGGCGTTGGTGAGTCCGCGCACGACGCCGAGCGCCGTCAGGTCATCGAAGGCGACGACCGCCGTGAAGCGCCGGCCGGCATGAACCAGATGCTCGGCAAACTGCAGGCCGCCTTCAAAGCCCGAGGTAGATTCGCCGAGGTTGGGCAACTGGAAGACGAGTTGCGGATCGAGCTTGATCCGCGCTTTTGCAGCGGCCTTGCGGACACCCAGCCAGCGCGGCTCGCTATCGAAGAGCTCTTTTGGGCCTCGACTGACGGCAATGTCGCGATGACCCAACTGGTGGAGATGGTTGAACGCGAGAGCGCCGCCCGCCTCATTATCGACAAGGAGGGACGTGATTTTGCGCTCGGTGAGATCGCGCCCGAGGATGATGATGGGGACGTTGTTCTTTTCAATATCCGCGAGAAGATTGGTCTCCTCAAAGATCCAACTGGCGATGACGATGACCGCTTCAGCGCGCCGCTCGAGAATCATCTGCAAATAGCTATCGAAGAGAGGGCGCTTGGTCTCGGCGTCCATGAGCAGCGGCAGGTAACTGGCGGGATGCAGGCCGAGCTGGATGCCCCGGACGATGGGAATGCAGAAAGGATCGGAGAGATCGTAGGCGAGCACGCCAATGGTCTGGCTGCGGCGGCGGCGAAGGGAGCGCGCGAAGGCATCGGGGTGATATCCGAGCTTTCGTGCCGTTGCGCGGATGTGCTCACGGGTGGAAGCGGCGACGTTCTGTGAAAGCGGCGCTTCGCTAAGCACGATGGAGACAGTGGACACGGAATAACCGCAGGCGCGTGCGACGTCGGTCAATGTCAGGTGGCCCGGCTTACGTTGAAGCACTTGATTCGCCCTCCTGGGGCACGCACGCGGTTGCTGGGATGATAATCGACATTCCGGCACAAAGGACGGGCGGCCGGACGGCGCCGGCCGACCCTCTGGCATTTTTCCCTTGACACCGGATCGAATCAATCCTACAGTCTTTTCTCAAAGATTCAAACGTTTTAATAAGTTTTTCCCGCGGGAGCAAACGATGACTAACGCAAGCAGAGGCGCCGCGCCGGCGCGCGTCCTCCTTTCGCTGTTGATGTTTCTGATCGGCACGATTGCGGTCTCTGCCCAGGCCGGCCGGGGCGGAGTCAGCGGATTGGTTTCGGACTCGACGGGAGCCGCAATTCCGGGCGCGACAGTGACGGCCCAGAGCCGCAGCACGGGCGTAAAACTCTCGACGGTTTCGACTGCTGCCGGTCTCTATTCCTTCGTCTCCCTGTCTCCGGGGACCTATGACGTTTCGGCGAGCGCGAAAGGGTTTCAGACGATCATCCAAAAGAGCGTGAAGGTGGATCTGGACGAGGTGACCGCGCTGAACATCGCCCTCAAGGTGGGCGCGGTGAGCGAAGTGGTGACCGTGAACGCTTCGACACTGATGGATGCGAGCAACTCGACGGTGGGGCAACTGATTGACGCGGATGCGATCGATCGGGTGCCGCTGCTGACGCGCAATGTTTTCGACCTGGTGCAGTTGAGCAGCGGCGTAACGCCAGCGAATGGCGCGCCCAATTCATCAAGCTCGTTTGCGATCCAGAACATTTCGAGCGGGCGGCCGGGCGTTGATGTCTCTTCGTACACAATTAACGGCGCGATTGTCGGCTCGGTGTATTACATGGTTGACGGCAGTCCCCTGGGAAT
>JBATYG010000664.1:0-4747 GCA_049673945.1 Occallatibacter sp. | reverse complement strand
CCGCTGTGCGCCGCGATGTTCGCCGGCGAGCGTTCGTTCTCTGACTTCGTCCATTCCTGAATATCCTTGGGAATGGTGATATGAGAGACAGTTCTGCGGGCCAGCGCCGTCTTGATTGCCTCATCGACCACATTGATGAGATGAGCAGGCCCCATCACGCGCTGGTTGTAGGCGGCGACATCCATATAAAGCTTGTCGAGATCGACATCCTGCTGATAGTGCGTGCCGATCAGGTCGTGAAAGGTATGGCCCGTAATAGCCAGGACCGGTTGCAAATCGCATTTCGCGTCATAGAGGCCGTTCAGCAGATGAATGCCTCCGGGACCGGAGGTCGCGAGGCACACCCCGAGACGCCCGGTGAACTTGGCATAGCCGCAGGCGGCGAAGGCGGCTGCTTCTTCATGCCGCACCTGGATGAACCGCATTTTGTCCTGGTGCGTTCGCAAAGCCTCAAAGATGCCGTTTATGCCATCTCCGGGAAAGCCAAAAATGGTATCGACGCCCCACTCGATCAGCCGCTCTATTAAGTGATCCGCTACGGTTGCTTTGGACATCAGTCTTCTCCCTGGAACAATTTGCTCGCGACGCGCAAAGTCCTGACCTCACCTGAAGGAAGGAAAATATAACTGCAATAGGTGAGATGCGCCGCATTGCGACGGAGCGACAAGCTGCAGATAGATGTCGAATCCAAATGCGTTCGTGCGTTAAGGAACTCTCTTCCTTCAAACTTCAAACAGCCGGCAACTTGCATCTAGAATGGCCGCATACGGTTACGAGACCTGCCGCTTCCTCCCCGAGCCGGTCTCATTGCTCCGAATCTAAATGGCGATCGATGTGCGTTCCGGTCAAAATTGACCATCTTTTGGAACCGCTGCATCAATCGAGAAGAGCCGCCTAATTCGGGTGTCGTTGGTCTCTGGTAGGAGGCGAGTGCGCAGGAGCGGCGAGCATCGATGCGGGAAAAGGACCTGCACTCAGCAAAGAAGAAGTGAGGGAGGATGGGTTTCGATGGGCAAGGCTACGTGCAGCCGTTACTGCCTTGTCTCGACAGGTCTGCGTTTCCAGGTCTTTACGTCCCACCCAGGTGAAACATCCGGAGTGCGGAGATTCCGTACCAGTTGAAAATCGAGTTCGTAACCAAGCCAGGCCGTGGCGGGCCGCCTGCGGGTGGGCGTGATGGTTATTGTGCCAGCCCTCACCAAAGGTCGGCATCGCTACCAAGAAGCTGTTTTTGGAAGTATCGCCGGTAGGATACCTTTGCCTTCCTCACATGTGAGTCGCGGAGTTCACCAGCCAGGTGCTGGTTTCATCTCCCCGCCCGCACTACTCCAGCGCATTGTCCGTTGCCTCTCGCAGAGTGGATTGATGTGTCGCCAGACCGCTTACCTGGCTCGCGTCCGTGATCTCGTAGTCTTTGTAGTCGATGGTCAGCTCGGCGTAACCTCCAAGCCGAATCTCTGTGACACTGTGGTTGTATGCGGGAAGCCAGAAGCCGCTCACCTTCGCGTACACCTGCACGATGTCCGCTCTCCTGGTCCAAAAGGAAGGGTTCTTTGCAGGCTCCGCCTCCAGGCGCACAACGGCAAAATCTCCTGCATCGACCCAGATACGGCCGTGATAAAGAAATTTGTCCTTTCTCCTGGGCTCCACTTTGAGCACATAGGCCGCACCGGAGAACCCGTTTTCCTCTCCAATCAGGGTGAAGCGGTAATTGGCGTCGGTCAGTGCGGAGAGCCGTTCCATCTTCGGGTTGGACTCTTCTTTTTCTGCCTCCAACAGTTTCTTGAACACCCGGTCAATGATCAGCCTGGAACCCGTCGCGGACTGAATGAAGAATTCTTTCTTCCCAGGCGACACATATTTCACGTTGACAATCATCTCCGCGTTTCGATCGCCCGCTAATCCGTCATACTTCGCTCGATAGGTTCGGGTTCCCTCATATGCCTGAAGCGCAGCGACACGATGACGATTCATCTGGGCAAGGTTGTGTATCACTTGCTCCGCGGTGAGTGGAGCAGGGTTCGCAACGGACACGCCTGGGATCGCCTGCGAGCTCAGAGATTGAGGCAGCGTTGCCCGGATCAGGAGGAAGAGCGCGAGGAGTCCGATGCGGCGGTGGAGAATACGCGTGATTATTGTCCGATGACCGGTTCCCTGCACTTCCATGGCGAAACCTTTGTCGCGGTCGCTTGCAGCGAAACTCTGACTCAACCAGTATTCGAGTTGCGGCGTTTCAGTACTGGTCACATTTGACCACTGTAGGGGGAACCGACCCGGGGAGGCACGACCTGCGATGGAAGTTCTATTCATTCCTCATTCAGATCGTGAATCCGGGCAAACTCTTCTAACGACATGCAATATCGCCTTTGGGCCCGTGGGTCAGGATCCACCTTTCGCAATCTTCTTGAGGGCTGCGCCTTTGTGCATCGCCAGATGGCCGGTCTTCTCGCTCTCAATCAGATACTGCGGCTCCTTCTCCGAAGCATGGACCGTGTATCCCTTGAATGTGATTTCGGAATCAACTTTCTTTTTGATGATTCCCTGGACCCGGCCGACTTCCGAGTTCCATTCGACGTGGTCACCGGCTTTGAAAGTTCGTGGCATGATTCGGCCTCCATACTCTTCCCCGTTCCCCGGAGAAGGCGCCTGCTGCGGGAATGATCGATATTGGCGTCTACCGGCGGCTGAGCAATCTAGCTCATCCAACGCGGAGTTTGTACACAATAATCGATCAGCGTTTATCTTTGCGCTCCTACGGCTTCTCCAAGAAGGTTCAGGACAGCGCACGGGGATCTGCATTCGGTCGTTAGGACTTCACTCTTCGCCTGCGGCTAACCGCAGATCATTACGCAAAGGAGTTCACTCACCGATATGACCATACATGAAAAAGCGATCCACCCAAACGAATATCGCGAATCTCTCACACGGCTTCCGCAACTTGCGAATGCAGTAATCAGGGCTAACATCCATCAGGAGATTGAGAAGCTCAAGAGCGCCTCTGCCTTGCAGCAAGACGTGGGGCGCAGCTCCGAGACGCTTGTGAAGTATGAGGATTTCCGGATCGTTCTGGTCGTAATGAAGACGGAAAGCCGCATGAGCCATCACCATACGGATGGTCCAATTTCCATTCAAGGGATTCAAGGGACAATACGTCTACACCTGCCCGAGGACCAAACTATCGAGCTGGGCCCAGGCGACATGCTCGCGTTGGAGCGAGGTATCAAGCACGATGTCGAGGCGCTCAAGGACAGCGCATTCCTGCTTACGATCTCGTGGTCACGTCGCGAATCAGAAGAAGCCCGTTAGACAGGACACGTCGAACGCTCACAGGGGCAGGAAATCTCCACGATTCCTCCATGCGCGAAGGTGTGCAGTTTCGACCAGAACCGCTAACTCCTGAGGTGGCACTCTCGGCACGTAGGCACCCGATCGGCAGTTCCACGCCTCGGGCCGTCGCTTCCCAGCTGCACTGCCGGTACATTCAGTTACGTCGACGGTACATTCTGGCGAACCGGAAAACCAGGGAGGACATAAACTATGAGTACCGCAGCTGCTGCGAAAGCTTCGCCCTTTTTGGCGAGGCTACAACGCCGCGAGAATGTGGCGGAAGGAACTATGGCCTTCTTCTTTGAAAGGCCAGTCGGCTTCGTCTTCACCGCCGGACAGTTCATCGACATGGAGTTGCAGAGCCCCGCCGAGACGGACGACGAAGGGAATACGCGGGCCTTCTCAATCTCCAGCGCGCCGCAGGACGACACTATCATGGTGACTACCCGTCTTCGTGATACGGCCTTTAAGCGCGTCTTGCGGACTATGCCGCTGGAGACCGAAGTGAAGATCGAAGGCCCGTTTGGGGATCTACGGCTTGACAGGGATGCTGGGCGAGCTGCGGTATTTTTAGCGGGCGGAATAGGGATTACGCCCTTCCGCAGCATCCTGTTGGACGCTGCCAACAAATGCCTATCTCATTCCATTTTTCTCTTCTTCTCCAACCGCGATCCGAAAGACGCCCCTTTCCTGACGGAATTGCAGTCACTGGAAAAGCGGAGCACGAATTATAAATTCATAGCGACTATGACAGCTCCGAGTGGGTCATCAAGACCTTGGGACGGAGAACGAGGCTTCATCAATAAGGAGATGCTCGACAAGCATCTCGAGAACACTCCGTCGCCCATCTACTACATTGCCGGTCCGCCTGTCATGGTCAACGCGTTGCAAGCCACGCTGCAGAAGGCCGGAATAAGCCAGAACGATATCCGTGCGGAGGAGTTCGCAGGCTACTGACGAACCAAAAAGTCAAAACTAACGATCGAGGTCGATACGGCTCGTTGGAGGTGAGGAGCTAAAAATCCTGGAGCCAGTGGGAGATCTGACCCCCCTCGGCTAATCCGCGACTAACCGTGAAAAGCATGATTAAGTTCGACGCAGCACACGAAGCCGTTCACCATCCACCGGACCGTCGCTTTCGAATCTGGATTAGGCCCTCGTTTGTTGTGGTCGCAATCTGCCTCGGCCTCGCTCCGTTGGTGCTGGCGTGGGCACAAGCAGCAATCTTCGGATTGCCCTATCTCGCGCCCCTTCCCAAATTCAACGCAGCCACTTTCACCGGAGTGCATGGCTTTCCGTGGTGGCTTCGCTGGGCACACCTCTTCAACTTCGTTTTCCTGATGATGCTGGTGCGCAGCGGTCTGTCGATTCTTGTGGACCATCCACGCCTCTATTTCAACAACAACTGCACGCCCGGCTC
>JBATYG010000663.1:0-2695 GCA_049673945.1 Occallatibacter sp. | reverse complement strand
AACTTAAATCCCTCATAAGTCAATCCGGTCTTTGACCGGAACCAGCCATGTCCGGTGAAGTTAGATCCCAAATAAAGCTGCCCAGCGGCGAAACCCATCAAAAACAAGGTAAGCAGCGGGTGTTGGTGAACCGCACGCGATAAGCCGAAGTAACCAGACCGAACGAGCAACCGGTCGGCCTTAACGAAGGTCAGCACAGAGAGGAACATCAAGACGCCGAACACTGCGAACGCCACATAAATGCGAACTACCCAGCGCCACATAGTCTTCCTTCCAGAATCCCCTATCCACCAACCCCGCTAACCCGCGTGCGCGAAGCGCGCTGACTCGCTAAATAAACTGCCCCAGGAAGCGCATATCGCCGGCGTAGAACTGGCCGATTTCGCTGATGCCGTACTTCATCATGGCGATGCGCTCGACGCCCATGCCGAAGGCGAAGCCGGAGATCTTCTTCGGATCGTAGGCGGGCTGCTTTTCCGCGGCAAAGGCGAAGACCGCAGGGTCGACCATGCCGCAGCCAAGCAATTCGATCCAGCCGGAGTGCTTGCACTTGCGGCAGCCTTTTCCTCCGCAGAAGATGCAGCTGATCTGCACGTCGGCCGAGGGCTCTGTGAACGGAAAGAAAGACGGGAAGAAGCGCGTCTTGACGGACGAACCGAAGAGCGCCTTCATGGCGTGGTCGAGCGTGCCCTTGAGATCGCTGAAGGTGATGTTGGTATCGACGCAGAGTCCCTCAACTTGGTGGAAAATCGGCGAGTGTGTAGCGTCGGCGGCGTCGTTGCGGTGCACCTTGCCGGGGATGATGATGCGGACCGGCGGCGGTTGCTGCTCCATGGTGCGCATCTGCACGGGCGAAGTGTGCGTGCGCAGCAGCAGGCGATCGCGCAGAGGGCGGCGCTCCTGGTTGGCGACGACGAGCGTGTCCTGGGTGTCGCGCGCGGGATGGCCCGGCGGAAAGTTCATGCACTCGAAGTTGTAGAAGTCGGTTTCGACCTCGCGCCCGACACCGACGGAGTAGCCCAGAGCCGCGAAGACGCTGGTGATCTCATTGAGCGTGCGCGTAATGGGGTGCTCCGCGCCGGTGAGACGGCGCGTGCCCGGCAGTGTGATGTCGATGGCTTCGGCGGCAAGTGCGGCATCGCTTGCGCCAGCTCCTGCGCCTTGATCGAGCAGAGATTCAACCAGTTCCTTGAGCACTTTGAAGCGCTCGCCGACGGCCTTTTTGGCCTCGGGTGGCGCGGCCTTGAGCCAGCGGCTCGAGACTTCGTTGAGCAGACCCTGCTTGCGGCCCAGCCAGCGCAGGCGGAAGGCTTCGACGGCATCAGCGCCATCAAGCGAAGCGGCATCGGCGCGAGCCTGCTCTTCGAGCGCAGAGAAAGCGCTCGAGAGCGCGGCGGCGTCGAATGCCGTGAGATTTGGAATTGCTTCGGTGGACATGCGAAGTCTCAGAATAAATCACTGCGGAGAAAGAAAACGGCCTGAAGCATCGCTCCAGGCCGTCGGTGGTTGGAGGAAAAGCGCGCTCAGGCAGCCTTGGATGCGAGAGCGGATTTGGCCTGGTCGGCCAGCTTGGTAAAGCCCGCGGCGTCATGCACGGCGATGTCAGCGAGGATCTTGCGATCGAGTTCGATGCCCGCCTTCTTGAGTCCGCTGATGAACTGCGAGTAGCTGGTGCCGTTGAGCTTTGCAGCGGCAGAGATGCGGACGATCCAGAGCGAGCGGAACTGGCGCTTCTTCTGGCGGCGGCCGGTGTAGGCAAACTTGAGGCCGCGTTCGACGGCTTCCTGCGCCGCCTGGTAGAGCTTGGATTTCGTGAGGAAATAACCACTCGCCCGATCGAGAATCTTTTTGCGGCGGTCGTTGCGTTTGGTACTGCGTTTTACGCGAGGCATATCGTATTTCTCCGTTTGGTGATGCGTTACGCGGCTGGAGGCAGGAGAGTCCGCCTCGGCGGACTGCGAACCTCTTCACTCGCTCATTCAAACCTGAATCACGCTGTCATCGCACGCAATGCGCGACAGCGGGGGCCGTTCCGGCCCGGCTCCTTGTGTGGTACGAACCAAGTCCAGGGTCCGCCCCACCGCAGGTGGTCAGGCGTAGGGAATCATGCGCGCGACCTTGGCGTAGTCACCGTCGGAAACGAGCACGCTCTTGCCGAGCTTGCGCTTCACTTTTGGCGACTTTGAACTAAGGATGTGCCGCGTCTTCGTCTGGTTCCGCTTGATCTTGCCGGTGCCAGTCTTCTTGAAGCGCTTGGCCGCGCCCGAATGGGTCTTCAACTTGGGCATTTTTTCTCTCGTCTGGGAGAGCCGGTACTGGCTCTCTCCGAATCCCTTCAGGGCAGGCATTTCCCCGCTCTTACGGGCCTTCACAAGTATATCCTAGAATGCCTTCGGGCGCCATGCCGTTGATTGTTGAGCCGATTGAGGTTACCGCATCCGCGCGCAAGCCGCACCCCCGCCCCGTATGCGGAAATGGCCTACACTGGTTTGGTGGCGTCGTCCTTTTACATCGAAAACTTTGGCTGCCGCGCGGCGCGCGCCGATGGCGAGGCTCTGGCAGACCGCTTGCAGGCTTCGGGCTGCTGCGCGCGGCAGGCCACGGACGCCTCGGTCATCGTGGTCAATACCTGCAGCGTTACCGCAGAGGCTGACCGCGAGGCCCGCGCGTTTATCCGGCGAACGCACCGGCTGAA
>JBATYG010000662.1:0-2770 GCA_049673945.1 Occallatibacter sp. | reverse complement strand
TCTGAGCCGACGTCCTCCAGCCATCTGTGGTCGTACCCGAGGAAATTCCTGAACCGGCCAGTATCGGAATGAAAGGCGAGCCAGAGAAAGGCGAGATACCGGCGAGAACGATTCAGGCGCTCCTCATGGAATTCAATCCCCTGACGTTCGTTCAGAAGAGTGGAGACGATGAGAGCGCGTGCGTTGTCATCGGTCGTATATCCTTCACGAGTATTCGGCACAGTGAAGATTGCGTGCTGTAGCATTCCCGTGTCGTCGGTCATGGTCGACAGATGACGGGTGTTCAAAAGTGGGAGACGATCCATAACTTCGATCAGGTCGGTGGCGTCATCCGATTGAGCAGCCCTGGGCCTTAACGTGCGCTCGAAGCGCGCCCGCTGAAATGTTGCCATATAGGCTCGTGCGGTCCTCGGCCACGTTGTCCCGCGCGAATGCAGAAATGCCCTCTTCCGCATCGCATGGCGCTCTGCTTCGTTATCCAGCAAGGCGAGAACTGATTCTGCAATGGCGCCGGGGCTATCAAAGGGAACAATTACGCCTCTCTTCTCGGCGAGCAACTCTTTGGCGTGCCAATACGGCGTAGAGATAATTGCCTTGCCTGCCCCAAGCGCAATCGCCAGCGTGCCGGAGACAACCTGCGCCTCTTGCCGATAGGGCGTGATGTAGATATCGGCGGCACCGACGTGCTCCACAAGTTCTTCCGTACTCACGAAGCGATTATTCAGAATCAAATTAGAAGAAACACCAAGCTGCTCGGCCAGCGCCTGCAGCTCTTCGCGGTAGCGCTCGCCTTCGCGACGCCGGATATGCGGATGCGTGACTCCGGAAACGATGTAAACCACATTCGGGTGCCTTACTAGGATCTCAGGCAGCGCCCGAATCACGTTCTCGATGCCCTTGTTGGGGGAGAGTAAGCCGAACGTGAGAAGTACGGATTTGCCTTCCGTACCAAACCGGTCTTTGAAATAGTTGGGGTCCATGAACGTCATATCGGGCACGCCGTGCGGAATCACATCGATCTTTTCGCTCGGAACCGCGTACACTTCACGGAGCATCTCGGCGGCCATTTCGCTCATGACGACCAGCCGATCGGAGAGCTGTGCGATCTCTTCGAGCACGATGCGTTGATTGGCGTCGGGTTCACGCAGAACAGTGTGCAGCGTGGTAACCAGCGGCATTCTCAGTTTGCGCAACAGTGCCAGAATGTAGCGTCCCGCGCTGCCACCGAAGATGCCATATTCATGTTGCAGGCAGACAAGGTCATTGCCATTAAAGTTCAGGAACTCGGCAGCACGTTCATAGGAGGCAAGATCCTCCTGTGTAATCTCCAGGCGTACCTGCTTTGGATATTCGTAGCTCGAATCGGGATCATTGACGGGAATCGCAAACAGGCGCCCCTCCCCATATTCGGCGGCGAGCGCTGTGCACAAGTCAGTCGTGAATGTTGCAATACCGCACTCGCGCGGCAAGTAATTTCCGATGAAGGCAATGCGCGTTGGCAGCGGCAGATTGCACGCCTTTAATGCGGTGGGCAAAGAGGGCGTTGGAACGGGCTCTCCGATCGGCTTCACAGGAAGCGGCATTTCAGTGAAAGACATCCTAGATCCTACTTTCAAACGAGTCCACCTTCGCACAAAGAAAAACTGCGCCTCCATGCTGTGAACAGGTGCATGATTCACAGCTTGGCTTCATCTGCAGCCACAGTCTGCCTATCTTGCCGCCGCCACCCTGGGAACTCTTTCATCGACGTATTCCAGTGAAGTGTTTTCCTGGATCTGACGCGATTGCAATGTGACCGTTGCGAGGTAGAAGCCGGGATACTTTGCGACGCAGAAGGAATCAAGCTCCGCGGCATTGAATCGATTCGCTATGCCTCTAAGTGCACGAGTCAATGCTTGACCAGTCGCCGCTTCCGGAGTTGTCCCGAGGCCTCTTCGTGCGCAGGGAGGCAGGACCCAAATAAAGTGCCAACCCGCCTGGCGAACCATCGTGTCGAAAACCGGCTCGAGGATTTCTTCCACTCGCGTCCAGTGATCGCCGATGGGGGACCGCAGCGGATCCAAACGATCCGGCAAGATGCAATCCTTACGTAGGAAAACGGAATGAAGCTTCACGCTTGTGCGCTTTTGGAAGTCACTGGCGCCACGACATGGCTGGAATCAGATGCAGTCAGACTCGAAGGGGAATCTACCTGAGCTAGGGCAGGTTGATCGAGCTCCTTAGTCAGATCCTTCATCTGCGGATCTGCGCTTTCGGATCCCTCTCCTGCGAAACCCGTTGCATCGGACAGGCTCTCTGGTTGGTACAGATGGATCCCGTTGCGATTGCGGGGAGATAGATGGTTCTTTACATCGCTTTTCTTGATGAGACTCACGGCAGCTCCAGTTCTTCGGTTGCGTACTTGCACGGTGCTCGTCTGGAGCGAAGCCTGGAAGGCTGAAGGCGAGAAAGAAATCCTTGCGGCTAACTAAAGTCTACACCTTTAAGTGCCGGTACGCCGACAACCGCCTAAAGTGTCATCAGGTCAGGTTCGGGGATTGCCGACGCCCGGATATCTGCGGTTGTAGAAGCAATAGCCATTGTTGTAGTTGACAGAACTCCTGAGACCTTCAGGTCTCAGAGAACGCGCCTTCGTCCGGTCACCAGGTTGAAGATCAGGATCGCGAGCGCAACCACAAGCAGCAGGTGAATCAGGCTACCCGCAACGTGGAAGCTGAAGCCCAGAATCCACAGAATCAAAACGAGTACAAAAATTGTCCAAAGCATATAC
>JBATYG010000661.1:0-3310 GCA_049673945.1 Occallatibacter sp. | reverse complement strand
GAGCCAGACCTTAATTCTGTCGAAGGAGGAGAATATGGTTGAGAAATCTCAACAATTAGAATTCCACAGCACTCCGGGATTGACTGACGTGCGGATCGCAAAGATCATAACGACTCCTAAAGGGGAGTCTGTTCGGGTGGTCGCGACAGGTTCCACGACGATTATCACAAACCCCCAGAAACCTGGGCAAACCATTATTTTGACAGGCAGCGGCACGGCGGACCTGTCAATCGGCGGCGTGGTTGACGCTATTGGAGACGCGCTCGTTGGTCTGCTTAAACTGCTAGCCAAGAGCTGTACGCCCACGACGACCGTGACGCAAAACTTTAAAGATGGACAGTTAGTCGGCCAGACGATCACGACGGCGTGCGTGCCCAACTAGCTCGAGGCGCCCAGGCTCAGAACGTAGAGGCTGCGCACTTCTTTCGCAGCCTCTAGTCTAAGAGGGCGACCCCAGATTGCATTTCAAAAACAAAGGCCCGCCCGGTCGCTTTCGCGAAGGGCCAGAAAGGCGGGGCAACTGGTTGGGGAAGAAAGTTAGAAATGGTGCGCCCGGAGAGATTCGAACTCCCGACCTAATGCTCCGGAGGCATTCGCTCTATCCAGCTGAGCTACGGGCGCGCATGATCAGGATACCGTACTTCGGGGAATGTTCGGTATTTCGGGGAGTGGGTCCGTTTGAAACTGATCCACTCCCCGGACTTGGAGTAATCGGGGTCAAATGGCGGAACCGCCGGTGCGCCCGGCCTCGCGCTGGGCACGCAGGTCTTCCATTACAGACTGGATCAGAGCCTTGGCGCCTTCCATGCCCGCAAGCACCGCCTGCAGATCGAGCGCGGGCTTGTTTGGATTGCGGCTGGAGGTGCAGTAGACCCCGTGCTGGCCGACCATGATCAGAGAATCGGTCAGCAGGTCGAGCGCTACGGCAAGGCGGCCCCTCTCCTTGCCCATCATGAATTCGTGCCGCTCCAGCTCGCCGCGCTTTTCGTCGAAGATATCCATACGCCCAGCCTAAACGAGAGCGCTCTTTAAATGCTGAGTTTGCGCATGTAGGCCGCATTTTCACGAAGTTCGGTCATCGGGTCGCCTGCAAACTCCTCCTGCTCGATGAAGTAATACTTCAGTCCCGTGGCTGCCCGCAGGATCGGGCGGTAATCCACGACCCCGTGCCCCAGCACCACGGAATGAAATTCGCCGTCGGGTTTCCGCGCCATATCCTTTACATGCATCAGCGGGAAGCGCGCGGGCGCCTTGCTCAGGAAGTCGACCGGGTTGTAGCCTGCTGCGGTCACCCAGCCGCAGTCCATTTCAAAGACCACGAGTTTCGGATCGGTGAGACGCAAAAGCTCGTTGTAGACAAGCACGCCGTTCTCGGTCGCGAATTCCGGCGTGTGGTTGTGCATTCCGAAGGTCATACCGGCGGCTTTCACTTTCTCGCCGATCCGGTTGAACTCGCCGGCTACGTAACGCCAGTCGTCCAGGGTTAGTTCGCCCTTTGCCGCGGGATCGCGATGAACGCCACCCGAAGACGAGCAAATCATGTACTCGAGGCCGAGCGCGCGGCTGTATTCGATCAACTCGTCAAGCTTGGAGCGCAGCAGCATCAGCGTGTAGTGAGCGCTTACGCAGCGCAGCCCGGCTTTGGTCATGGCGCTGCGAAACTCCGGCGCAGTTTTGTTGAAGAAGCCGGCGGCTTCAACAACTCTGTAGCCGGCAGAGCGCAACTCCGCAAGTGTTCCATCGAAGTTCTTCGGCAGCAGATCGCGTACCGAATAAAGCTGCAGGCCAATCGGCAGGCTCAACGGGGCCGCGGCAAGGTGGTGAACATCGGCGAGCGCAGCAACCGTTGCCGCCCCCGTCGTCTTGAGAAATCTCCTGCGCGATGAATGCATACCGTGCTGTCTCCTGTCTGGATGGTCAACTCTTGATGCTTTCGGCTGCTGCGTCCCACGTAGCTGTCGCGTGGTGAAAGTAGGAGTGATTCGCCATGTGGCACGCGATTGCAGCATTGTTGCCGAATATCTCGTCTTCAACCACGTGCTGCCGGGTTTCTACTGCACTGAAGAAGTTTGCGATGTGATCGGCGGTGTCGTTGTAGCCTTGCGGCGCAGTGTAGCTTTCGGATTCGGCAAGAGCGGCCGGTGGCGCCGGGTGTTCGGCGTGCCAATCCTGCAGGTACTCCTTCTTTGCCGCTGCGGTCCAGCCGTCGAGCGAGTAGCCTTCCGGCTGCGGGCGCGTATTCTCGGGCGACACGCTCACTGTGTTGCCGACCATCGTCATTGTGCCTTCACGGCCATAAAAGACGATGGACTCGCCGGCAGCGTTGTTCTGGTTGCAGTGAATACTCACTGTCACATCGGGGTACTCATAGAGCGTTGCCAACAGGTCCGGAAAGTCGCGTCCATCCTTGAAGTGGGTCAGGCTGCCGCTTGACATGGCGCGGTCCGGCGCCGCGTTAATGCCGCTTACGCACTGGATGCCGGAGATCAGGTGGACGAAGAGATCGCCGGCCAGGCCTTCGCCGTAATCCGCGAAGCAGCGCCAGCGGAAGAAGCGAGCCGGATCAAACGCATGCGGCGGCGCATCTCTCTGGAAGGCCTCCCAGTCGATGGTTCGCGGGTTTGCGTCGGGCGGAATGGGATAGACCCAGGCTCCTGACGGAGAGTTGCGGTCTGTATGCGCTTCGATGTAAGTGACCGGGCCGAGCCGGCCCGAGGCGAAAATCTCCGCCCCCTTCTTGTAGGCAATGTTGCTCACGCGCTGGCTTCCTGCCTGAAAGATGCGCCCGCCTTGCTGAATCGCCTTCACCATTGCGAACCCGTCGGCGACGTTGTGGGACATGGGCTTTTCGCAGTAGACGTCCTTGCCCGCCGCGATGCAGTCGAGTACAACCCGCCTGTGTTGATGGTCGGGCACGGCGACGATCACGGCGTCAACGTCCTTCCGGTCAAGCAGCGGTCGGTAGTCACGCATCGTCGGAACATCCGTCCCGTATGCTTCGAGACCAGCCTTCTGATGCATGTCGTAGAGATCCGCGGCGCCGACAAGAACGCCGGCAGGCACTTCACGCGCCGCGCGTAGCAGGTCGCATCCGCGAATGCCCGTGCCGATGGAGACGAAGCGGATCTTGCGGCCAGCTGCCTCTGCGCCAGCCGCCTGCGCTGCCAGCACGGTTGGCGCGGGTATGGCCGCGCTCATGGTTGCTCCGGTTGCAACCGCAGCCGCGCCGAAGCGCACAAAATCCCGGCGCGTGATGGAAGATGCCTTCATGCCCTGTCTCCTGAATGCAGCGCCCATTCTCGCTCCGTGA